>NZ_RZPQ01000145.1:0-9836 GCF_003999135.1 Mesorhizobium sp. M7A.F.Ca.CA.004.06.1.1
GTGTAGCGCAGCCTGGTAGCGCATCTGGTTTGGGACCAGAGGGTCGGGAGTTCGAATCTCTCCACTCCGACCATCCCCTCACAGCCCAATGCCCGGCGCAGCCATATGGTCACTTGCTCCGGCTCCGGTCGTGGATTCGTGGCCGGTTCGGCAACAGGGGGTTCAGATGCTTGGAATGGATGCCTGGGTGTCGCTTTTCGGACCGGCCTACTTTGCCTATGCCGGCATCACCGTTCCGTTCATGGTGACGTGGGCAATTGCCTGCGCCGCGCTGGCGATGTGGAACAACCGTGAAAGCCGCAGACAGGCGAGGCAGGCCCCAGGCGCCGTCGTCTCCCGCTCCTGGCGTGTCAGTATCGGAATGTTTGTGCTGGTCGCCGCCGGCTATATCGCCGCTCACTCTGCCGTCTACCTCGCGGTCCGTCATTTCGCCGTAATGTGGCTCTGAGACTGACCTCTCAGCTAAATCTCGAATTCGCCCTGCCCTTCATCCATGGCGTTGACGGTTTCGGCTGCCAGCGCCCTGGTGATCGGCGTCTTGCGTTCGAGCGCGGTCCGGTCGAGCCGCTCCACCACGCGCATCGCTGTCGCCAGCGAGCGCTCGATACGGCGGACCAGATACTGCACGACATGCGGTTCGACTTCGATCTGACGGTCGGCGAAGAGTTTTGTGATGACGCCGGCGAGCAGGAGATCGTCGGGCTCATGAATTTCGACTGTCGCCGCCGCTTTCAGCCGTGAGGCGAGATCAGGCAGCGTGACGCGCCAGGCGGACGGGAAGCGGCGCGCCGTCAGGAGCAGCGTCGACCCGGCACCACGCACCGTATTGATCAGATGGAACAGGCCCTGTTCATCGACCGCGCCGGTATCGACATCGTCGATCAGCGCCGGCCGCGCGCCGAGATTGGCAATGCTGTCGCCGATGCGCCTGGCGTCGACCGCCACCGCATTGACACGCGCGCGCCAGATCGAGGCCAGATGCGTCTTGCCCGAACCCGCGGGACCGGCCAGCACCACCACCGGCGATGGCCAGTCCGGCCAGCGGTCGACCAGCGCCACGGCCTGGTTGTTGGTGCCGGAGACGACGAGTTCGTCGCGCGAATAGCCGGTGCCATGGCCGAGATCGAGCGGCAACTGGCGTGGCGGGTCGGTTGGCTGGGCGGTCACTTCAGCGACGCGGTTGCGTGCGGTGGCCGCCGCCGCGATCGGCCGGGAGCTGCGGCACAGGTGCCGCGCCGCGGCCCTTGTAGAGCGGCGATTCGAGATAGCGGGCAATGGCGAACCGCACCAGCACGGCGACGGCCGCAGAAGCCGGCACCGCGATCAACAAGCCGACGAAGCCGAACAGCGCACCGAAGGCAAACAGCGAAAACATCAGCCATACCGGGTGCAGGCCGACGCTCTTGCCGACCAGCCGCGGCTGCAGGATGTTGCCCTCGATGAACTGGCCGATGAAGAACACGACCGCGACCGCGACGATCATCGTCCAGTCCGGCCAGAACTGGACGAAGGCGACGCCGACGGCCAGCACCAGCCCGGTCAGCGAGCCGACATAGGGGATGAAGGAAATCAGCCCGGCGAACAGGCCGATGAGGATGCCGAAATTCAGTCCGGTCAGCGTCAGCCCGGTGGCATACATGGCGCCCAGCACCAGGCACAGCGTGCCCTGGCCGCGCACGAAGCCGGCTGTTGCGGTGTTGATGTCACGAGCGATGGCGCGCACGGTCTGGACGTTGTCGCGCGGCACCCAACCGTCGATGACCGCCACCATGCGGTCCCAGTCGAGCAGCATGTAGAAGGCGACCACCGGCGTCACCACGAACAGGCTGACCACCGAGACCAGCGCCATGCCGGAACTCCACAGTGAGGTGAAGACGGTGGTGACCAGGCCGAAGCCCGAGGTCAGCAGCGAATTCAACCCGTCGCGCAAGCTGTTGGCGTTGACGCCGAACTTCTGTTCCAGCCATTTCGGATCGAACGAGGTGATCAGGCTTTGCAGCCGGGTCAGATATTCCGGCAATTTGCCGGCGAAATCGGCCATCTGCGTGGCCAGAACCGGAATGAGGATGACGAAGGCCAGCACCAGCACGATGAGGAAGGTGATGAGGATGACCACCGTCGCCATGAAACGGGACAGGCCGAGCCGCTGCAGCCGGTCGGCAACGGGATCGAGGAAATAGGCCAGCACCATGCCGGCGACGAAGGGCAGCAGGATGGCGCTGAAAACATAGAGGAAAAGCGCCAGCAGCGCGGCACCGGCCAGCCAGAAGAAGATCTGCCGGCGAAAGGTCGCGGACGCGGCGATGTCGGCGGCCGCGGCCTCGATCGCTGCCGCTTCTGTCTCAGATGTCCGGAGTGGAGCCTTCGCCATAGCCGCTCATGTGCCTCAGCCAAGTGACGAGATAGGCTGCGGCCGAAGCCACGGTCAAGACCCCGGACAGCAATATGAGGGCTGACCTCAGCGGGTCGAAGTGAACGGCAAGGGCAAGTTCTCCCAGCACAAGCGCGGCCAGCACGATCTGGATCGCGGTGTTGGCCTTCGACACGAACAACGGTTTCATCTCGACCGGATGGGTCATGACGGCGGACAACACCACCGCGCAGACGATCAACGCGTCGCGCGACACCATGATGACGACAAGCCACAGCGGCAATTGCCCGATGAAGCTCATGACCACGAACACCGAAACCAGCAGCAGCTTGTCGGCCACCGGGTCGAGATACGCGCCGAGCGTGGACTGCTGGTTGAAACGGCGGGCGATGACCCCGTCGACGCCGTCGGAAATGCCGGCGACGAGGAACCCGGCAAAAGCCCAGTCCCAGCGCGCCTGCAGCATCGCCAGCACCACCGCCGGCACCAGGATAAGGCGCAGGATGGTGATCAGGTTTGGGATGGTCAAATGCTTGGCACCTCCTCTTGGTCGGAGATAGATGATGAAGATAGCGGGTGGCAACAAGGGAGAAGCTGCCGATCTCCCGCACGGGAGAGCGGCTTTCAGCTTGGCTTTCGCCAATCACGAGCGCCTATACGCGTGCCCTGTCCACGGTTTTATGGGCCGAAATGGCCGTTATCCTTGCGGACAGAAACCGTTCATGCGAAGAGCCCGCGACAAGGAAAATTGTTGAACGGGCACCAGAAATGAGCAAGCGCGACGTGAACAAGCGCAAGAACGGGCTCACCTATGCCGAGGCCGGTGTCGATATCGACGCGGGCAATCTCATGGTCGAGAAGATCAAGCCGCTGGTGCGCGCGACGCGCCGGCCGGGCGCCGACGGCGAGATCGGCGGTTTCGGCGGCCTGTTCGACCTCAAGGCCGCGGGCTTTACCGACCCGGTGCTGGTGGCGGCCAATGACGGCGTCGGCACCAAGCTCAAGATCGCCATCGATGCCGGCAAGCACGACACGATTGGCATCGACCTCGTCGCCATGTGCGTCAACGACATCGTCGTGCAAGGTGCCGAACCGCTGTTCTTCCTCGACTATTTCGCCACCGGCAAGCTCGATCCCGACCAGGGTGCCGCAATCGTCGGCGGCATTGCCGAGGGCTGCCGCCAGGCCGGCTGCGCGCTGATCGGCGGCGAGACGGCCGAGATGCCCGGCATGTATCACGGCAATGATTACGACCTGGCCGGCTTTGCGGTGGGCGCCGCCGAACGCGGCCAACTGCTGCCCACCGACGATATTGTCGAAGGCGACGTGCTGCTGGGCCTGGCTTCCTCTGGCTTGCACTCGAACGGATATTCGCTGGTGCGCCGCATCGTCGCCGTCAGCGGTCTGTCGTGGAGCGATCCGGCGCCGTTCAACGACGAGGCCACTCTGGCCGAGGCGCTGCTCGAGCCGACCCGCATCTACGTCAAGTCGATTCTCAAGGCGATCCGCAACACGCATGGTATCAAGGCGCTCGCCCACATCACCGGCGGCGGCTTCCCGGAAAACATCCCGCGCGTGCTGCCCAAGGATTTTTCGGCCGAACTCGATCTCGAGGCGATCGACGTTCCTGCGGTGTTTTCGTGGCTGGCCAAGACTGGCGGCGTGGCGCCGGAAGAGATGATGCGCACCTTCAATTGCGGCATCGGCATGATCTTGGCGGTCGCGTCCGGCCAGGCAGCACAGGTCGCCGCCGTGCTGCAGGAGGCCGGCGAGACGGTGACGCCGATCGGCCGCATCGTGCCGCGCCGCGACGCCGGCGTTATCTATCGGGGCTCGATCGGCCTATGAACGCGCAGAGGAAACGCACCGTCGTCCTGATCTCGGGGCGCGGCTCCAACATGACCGCGCTGATTGCCGCGGCCAGCGACCCGGCGTTCCCGGCCGAGATCGTCGGTGTCATTTCCGACAAGGCGGACGCCGCCGGGCTCGGCATCGCCAGAGCGCGCGGCATCGCCACGCAGATCGTCTCGCGTGCCGACCATGGCAGCAAGCAGGCGCATGACGCGGCAATAGACGCGGCGCTCGCGGCCTTCAACGCCGAGATCGTGGCGCTGGCCGGCTATATGCGCATCCTCACCCCCGGCTTCGTCCAGAGATGGCAGGGCCGCATGATCAACATCCACCCTGCCCTGCTGCCGGCGTTCAAGGGGCTCGACACCCATGTGCGCGCACTGGCCGCCGGCATCCGCATCCATGGCTGCACCGTGCACTTCGTCACCTCCGAGATGGATGACGGTCCGATCATCGCACAGGCGGCCGTGCCGGTGATGGTCGGCGACACCGCCGATACTTTGGCAGCCCGCGTGCTGAAGGCCGAGCACCGGCTCTATCCGCTGGCATTGGGACTGGTTGCCGAAGGCAAGGCGCGCATGGAGGCCGGCCGCACCGTGCTTGCCCACTTTGCCGACGATGCCGACAACGGCACTTCGGTGGTGATGGCCCCCGACCCGCTGCGCGAGGAAACCGACCTCGAGCATCTGGCGCGCATCACGCCGTGAGGCGAGAGCGTGACGATGAAACAGCTTCTCCTGCTTCGTCACGCCAAATCCAGCTGGGACGACCCTGGCCTTGATGATTTCGATCGGCCTTTGGCCGAACGCGGAGTGAAGGCGGCGCGCTCGATCGGGCGCGAGCTTGCGGCGCGCGGCTGGCTGCCGGACCTGGCGCTGGTGTCGCCGGCGCTGCGCACCCGCGACACCTGGCGGCTGGTGGCGGCCGAGTGGCCCATGGAGGCGCCTGTCGAATTTGTCGAAGCGCTCTACGAAGCGACGGCGGCGGACATTCTCGCCGAGCTGAGCAAGGTAAAGGCCGCAACCAACACCATTCTGTTGCTGGGCCACAATCCCGGCCTGGAAGAATTCGCACGGCGCCTTGCCGGTTCCCAATCGGATGGCTCCGCTCGGAACCGGCTTGAGGAAAAATTCCCGACCGCGGCGCTGGCCCGTTTCACCGTTGACACCGACTGGACGGATCTCGCCTTCGGCGGAGCGCGGCTGACGCATTGCCTCAGGCCGAAGGATCTCCGCTAAGACCTGTCCCGCACGGCTTCGTCCCATGCAAAACGACGCGTCGGGCACGTTGCCGATCGCATGTTCCAGCGAAGCCGCCCTGGTTGGGAACCAGACCGCATATAGCGAGTTTTTCCATATGGGCCGCCGATAATCGAGCAAACCGGTCCGCACGTGCGCCATCCCGCTGACTGAACTCGCGAGCCGGAAATGACCGGATCTCCCCTGCGCAAAACCGCCTGGCGGTCTCACGAACTGCAAAGTCATGAGGCCATTCGTGTCGTCGGCAGCCGCGAGCACAATCTCAAGAACGTCAGCATCGACATTCCAAAAAAGCTCATCACCGTTTTCACCGGCGTCTCGGGTTCGGGAAAGTCCTCGCTGGTATTCGATACAATCGCGGCGGAATCGCAGCGCCAACTCAATGAGACCTTCAGTTCCTTCGCCCGCCATCGCCTGCCGCACTATGGACAGCCAGACGTGGATTTGATCGAGAATCTGGCGGTGGCGATCGTTGTTGATCAGAAGCGCCTAGGCGGCAATGCCCGCTCGACCGTCGGCACAGCCACCGACATCCAAGCCCTGTTGCGGCTGTTGTTTTCCAGGGTCGGCGAACCATTTGTCGGCCTGTCCAGCGTCTTTTCCTTCAACCATCCGGACGGCATGTGCCCGCGCTGTGAGGGGATCGGCGCCATCACCACGGTTGATGTCGACGCACTGCTCGACCGCTCGAAATCACTCAACGATGGCGCTATCCGCTTCCCGCTTCTCGCTGTCGGCAGCGCGCGCTGGAAGCGCTATGTGCTGTCGGGTTATTTCGACAACGACAAGAAACTCGAAGACTACAGTCCCGAGGAATGGGAGCTTTTGCTGAATGCCGAGCCACACAAGCCGCCGCATCCGGCCAAAGGCTGGTGGGCGAGTTCGATGTATGAGGGGCTGATCCCGCGCTTTCACCGCAGCTTTCTGCACAACCGGTCGAGTTCAGACCGGAACGAGGCGCTGGAGAGCGTGGTGACCAGCGGGCTATGCCCGGATTGCCATGGGGCGCGGTTGCGGCCGGAAGTCCTGGCATGCAAGATCAACGGCAACAGCATAGCCGACCTTGCCGCCATGCCGGCCAGCGATCTTGTGCCCATTGTCGCGGAAATTTCAACGACCGCGGCTGTGCCGATCGTCGCGGCGCTCTGCGCCCGACTTGACCACATGACTGGCATCGGGCTCGGCTATATCAGCTACGAGAGATCCGCGACAAGGGCAACACTGTGCTGGTGGTCGAGCACGATCCTCAGATCATCGCCATCGCCGACCATGTCATCGATATGGGTCCGGGCGCGGGCGAGAGTGGTGGGCGCGTCGTCTTCGAGGGCAAGGTGGCCGATCTCGAACGATCCGACACTTTAACCGGCCGCTTCATGAAGGCCCGACCGCACCCGAAAGCGGTGCTGCGCCCCCCGACAGGCTGGTTGAAGCTGCGCAACGCCAACCTCCACAACCTCAAGAACGTCAGCGTCGACATTCCACAAGGGGTGCTCACTGCGGTCGTCGGCGTTGCCGGTTCGGGCAAGAGTTCACTGATCAACGGCGTGTTCTCGCGTCGCTACCCCGACGCCGTATGCATCGACCAGGGTGCGCTGGGCGGCTCCATACGCTCGAACACGGCGACCTATACAGGGGTCCTCGACCCAATCCGAAAACTATTCGCCGAAGCCAATAGCGTCGGTGCCTCTTTGTTCAGTTCCAACTCGGCCGGGGCCTGTCCGGGGTGCAAAGGGCTCGGTGTCACCCGCATGGATATGGCCTTCATGGACACCATCGTCAGCGCTTGCGAGGTCTGCCACGGCCGACGGTTCACCGACGCGGTGCTCGCTTACAAGCTTCGCGGCAAGAACATCGACGACGTGCTGAGCATGAGCGTTTCAGACGCCCAGCGCTTCTTCCACGAGCCGGACATCCGCCCGGCACTCGACCGTGTGGCCGAGGTCGGCCTTGACTACATGACGCTTGGCCAACCCCTGAGCAGTCTCTCTGGCGGCGAACGCCAGCGCATCAAGCTGGCAACGGAGTTGCAGAATATCGGACGCATCTTCATCCTCGACGAGCCGACAACAGGGTTGCACATGTCGGATGTGGCAAGGCTGGTCAGGTTGATGGGGCGGCTGGCCGACAGCGGCAACACGTTGCTGGTGATCGAGCACAATCTCGACGTCATCACACAAGCCGACTGGATTATCGAGATGGGTCCGGGCGCCGGGCAGAATGGCGGCAGCGTTATCTTCAAGGGCAATCCGATCGAGATGATCAACTCGGAAACGTCTCAGACGGCGCCCTGGATCAGGGCGGGTGCATCACTCGAAACCTGAATTATGGATGTGGAGCACTTTTCCGGCGCCGCCCGGCGAGCTTTAGCCGACTGCTCGTCATTTCGAAATATTTTCCCAACGCATAAAACAAGAGCGGCGGGCAAAGCCCACCGCTCTTTGTGGTCGCAGACTTCAGAAAATCAACGACCCCAGATGCCCTGGCCCGACTGAGCCGGCACCTTGGCATTGGCATCACCCTGCGTCTTTACGGACTTCGGGATCGAGCCGGTGTGTGTGGTGTCGATGTTGGACACGGACTGGTTCGCAACCGGCTGGTTGGCATTGTAAGAGCCATAGTTGTCGCTGCCGGCAAAAGCGGTGCCCGTGGCGACGAGGATGGCGGCGGCGGTAAGAGCGATCTTGGTCACTTTATTTACTCCTGAATTCAAGATTGGGTTGATATCGGCAGTCGCGATTAGCGGCCGAAGAGATTGCGGTCAGCGCCCTGCGACGCTCGGGCCTGAACGGTCTGTGTCGACTTCGAGGTCGAAGCGGTGACCGAATGGTCGACAGTGACGGCAGGCTGATTGGCGTTGGCCGAGCCATAGTTGTCGCTGCCGGCAAAAGCAGTCCCCGTGGCAACGAGGATGGCGGCGGCGGTAAGAGCGATCTTGGTCATTTTAGTTACTCCAGTATTTCTTTGTTCTGTCCGTCTGGTGGCGTGCCCTTGGGAGGAATTTCGCGTCGCTCGGACCACCCCGAGATGGGTTTGCCCTGCCGCGGATTCCAATCACGAAGATGTTCCTCCGCAGCTTGAATCCGGGCCTTGAAATTTGGCACAGGCCCCCGGCGGTCATAATTTTATTGTTCGAAATCAAATCTTTAGTGAGATTCTTCTCCCACTATCCGAGGCCGACAACCAGGCCAGCGTTCACCATCTGCTATACAGTCCGTCAACAGAAATCGAACCGAACGGTTCGGTTTGAAGAGACCTGACCCCTCCAGCGTTCTTTTTTCGGTGCGGAGGTGGACGAGATATGGGTGCGTACGTCCAACCGGGACGACAAACCGGCCGCTATAGGCCGGTCATGCCCAGCACGTCGCGCATGTCATATTCGCCTGGCGGGCGTCCCTCGAGCCAGAGCGCGGCGGCGATGGCGCCGCGTGCGAACATGACGCGGTCGCCGGCTGCATGCGACAAGGTCAAGGTCTCGCCCTCGGCGCAGAAGCTGACGCTGTGTTCGCCGATGATGCTGCCGCCACGCAGCACCGCAAAGCCAATCTCGCCGGTCGGCCGCGCGCCGATGACGCCGTCGCGTGCAAGCCTTGCGACCGTGTCCAGGTCGATGCCGCGTCCGCCGGCTACGGCATGCCCCAGCATCAACGCCGTCCCCGATGGCGCATCGACCTTGTGGCGATGGTGTGCCTCGACAATCTCCACGTCCCAGTCATCGGGATCGAGTGCCCGCGCCGCCTGCTCGACCAGCCCGACCAGCATGTTGAGCCCGAGCGAAAAGCTGCCGGAGCGCACGATGGCAATCGTTTTCGCGGCGTCGGCGATAGCAGCCAATTCAGCAGCATCGAAGCCCGTCGACCCGATGACCAGGGACGGCCCGCCGCGCTCGGCGCAAATGCTGGCCAGATCAGCCGAGGCAGCCGGCGTGGTGAAGTCGATGACCAGGTCGGCCACGGCAAGCGCCTCGTCGCGGCTCACCAGCCCTTCGCCGATACTGCCCGGCCGGTGGAAGCGGGCGGCGAGCGCCAGCCGCGCGTCGCCCTGCATGGCGGACGCCATCCCGCGGCCCATGCGGCCCAGCGCACCCGCTATGGCGACCCTGACCGGTGGTTTCAACATGGGGCGCTATCCCGCAGCTATTTCCACATGCCGCGCATGCGCGCGCCGATGTCGACGCGCACCTCCGGCCGAGCCGCCCTGCCCTGTGCCGCCTGTGCGCTCGGCCAGGACACCTGCTGGAACGCAGCCAGGATCGAAGCCGGGATGAAGCGGGTGCGCGAGGCATAGAGATGGCGGTCGCCGCGCGCCGCCTGGCCGTGCGGAAAGAAGCGTTGCGGCATGACCAGGTTGAGATTGTC
>NZ_RZPQ01001460.1:0-436 GCF_003999135.1 Mesorhizobium sp. M7A.F.Ca.CA.004.06.1.1
ATCTGCATGTCGTCGTGAACAACGCCTATCTCGGCCTGATCCGGCAGGCGCAGCGTGGGTTTTCGATGGACTTCGAGGTCGACCTTGCCTTCGAGAACATCAACCGGGCAGGCGATCCCGAGGCAGGCTATGGCGTCGACCATGTTGCCGTCGCCGAAGCGATGGGCTGCAAGGCGGTCAGGGTGCGCAAGCCGGAAGAGTTCGCCGGAGCCTTCAAGGAGGCGCAGCGGCTGATGAAAGAGCACCGGGTTCCGGTCGTGCTTGAATTCATCCTCGAACGCGTCACCAACATCTCCATGGGCACCGAGATCGACAAGATCACCGAATTCGAGGAGCTTGCCGAAAGCCACGAGGATGCGCCGACGGCGATCGTGATGTTGGATTAGGAGAAAAAGAATGCCGCGTTTTTCAGCCAATCTGTCGATGCTCTTTGGCG
>NZ_RZPQ01001461.1:0-435 GCF_003999135.1 Mesorhizobium sp. M7A.F.Ca.CA.004.06.1.1
GATAGCAGACGACCTGGCGAGTGGCCGGCTGGTCGAAATCGACCTCGAATCCTTCAGGGAGGTGAGTTCGCCGCTGTTTGCCATGCACCGCAACGATCGCAGCCCGAAGCCCGCGGCGGCCTGGCTGATCGACCAGTTCAAGCGCCAGCTCGGCTGCTTCAACGAGTTCGAACCGGGCGAGGTGCCTGAGGAAGAGACAGGCCATCGATCAGTGCCATGAGCACGGCGCGGTAGTCCTGAGCTGACGCACCGGCCTCGATGGCCAGGGCGGCACGATCGAAGGCGGAGCCGAGCAGCGCGGTCAGCGCGTCGGCCGGCAATCTCGTCATCGTCTGCGCCCGCATCGCCGCGACCAGCCCTTCGCGCAGCGAACGGTTGCCGTGGCGGTTGTCGATCGCGTCCATCACGGCGCGGCCCAGCACGGCCGGGCCGTCG
>NZ_RZPQ01001462.1:0-434 GCF_003999135.1 Mesorhizobium sp. M7A.F.Ca.CA.004.06.1.1
GGTGGGGTCGGTGCGACTGGGTGCCGACCTGATCTTTTGCTGCGTGGCCGCGTCTGATGCCCCGTACCCGCGTGAGCTTCGAAATGCGCCAGAAGGCGCGCGCGCTTCGAGTTCACGCGACCAAGGGCGAATCCCTCCTGTGGTATGAACTGCGGGAGTTGAAATCGGGAGGCATCAAGTTTCGCCGTCAGTGCCCGATTGGGCCTTATATCGTTGACTTCGTTTGCTTGGCGGTGAAGCTGATCGTTGAGGTCGACGGTGATCTGCACGAACACGAGAAGGGTAAACGGCACGATGCTGTTCGTGATGCCTATCTGCGCTCTCTCGGGTTTCACGTCTTCCGTGTTGACGAGCCCGATGTCATAAACAGCGCGTGGCATGTCGCGAGATGGTCAAGGGGAAGGTTGAGCATATGTCAGCCGACCCCACCCGAC
>NZ_RZPQ01001463.1:0-433 GCF_003999135.1 Mesorhizobium sp. M7A.F.Ca.CA.004.06.1.1
CCTTCATATTGACGCGATAAGCAACAATCTTGCCGTCTTGGACGACGATCTTCTGGTCCTGGATCCAGGCGCCCTCGACGTTCTTCAGGGTTTTCGAGGCGCGCGCAATTCCCTGTTCGATGGCGTCCTGAAAGCTCTTCTTCGACGACGATGTGATTTCGGTGACGCGGGCGACGGACATGGCTTCCTCCTGCCAAAACGCTCAGTTGCAAGGCAAGCGTATAGCCGGCTCGTGCCTTCCACAAGCGCCGGCGGTCGGCAGGGTATGCGTCCGGCCTTAGAGGCCCTTGGCGATACGGTCGAATGCCATCAGCCGCTCGAGCAGGGCTGGCATGTCCTTTAACGGCAGCATGTTCGGACCATCCGACGAGGTCGAATTGTCAGGATCCTGGTGGGTCTCGATGAACACGCCGGCAACGCCGACAGCGACGGC
>NZ_RZPQ01001464.1:0-431 GCF_003999135.1 Mesorhizobium sp. M7A.F.Ca.CA.004.06.1.1
GTCGAATTTCTTGTGCAGCACGGCGCGGTCGCCGTCGACATCGATGTCGCGCATGTTGGTGACGCGAAACAGCGCCTCGCGCAGCGGCTCGGCGAATTTGGTCGCCGCCGTCTCCCTGGCCTGGCGCAGCCATTCGTCGCGATAGATTTCGAGCCTTGGAAACTGCAGCCGCCAGGCGTCGGCGTTGTGCAGGAAATGCGCATGCATGCCGAAGAAGCTCGAGGCTACGAAATCATCCTCGACCATGGCCCAGTCCTGGCCGATGAAAGCGTCGATGTCGCGCCGCACCAGCATTTCCCAGAGCGCGTGGCGATCGGCATCGCCTGATGGAAACGGGTTCTTGTCGTAAGTCATCGCTGGGTGTCTCCGCTCTGGCAAATGCGTCTGTACGTTGCGGCTTCCAAGCCGCCCGTCAGCGCGTACGATGCAAG
>NZ_RZPQ01001465.1:0-430 GCF_003999135.1 Mesorhizobium sp. M7A.F.Ca.CA.004.06.1.1
TCGCGCTCGGCGACCATCTCATGCTTCCGCTCGGCTTCGCGCGGACCGCCGCCGGCCGCCAGTCGCCGGCCGAGATACTCGATGCAGTGTGGTTGCCGTCGCGGTCCGCCGTGGTTCTGACGGATGGCGGCAGGGGCGTCTTCTATCGCGGACGCGACGAGACAGGGCTCTGGCACCTGCCTCCGCACCGGGTTGCCGTCGTCGACTCGACCGGCGCCGGTGACTGCTTTCATGGCGCCTATGCCCTGGCATTGACACGCGGGGCCGAAACCGCAGGCCGGGTCGCATTCGCGGCCGCGGCGGCGGCCGTTTCGATAACGGGGCGGGGCGGGCGCGAGGCGCTTCCGACCGACGACCAGGTCAAGCAACTCCTGGCATCGACAAACGCGCCGTCGGCAGTCGAACTGAAATATGCGCGGCTCGATACTGG
>NZ_RZPQ01001466.1:0-430 GCF_003999135.1 Mesorhizobium sp. M7A.F.Ca.CA.004.06.1.1
ACCTATGAGCTCGGCGTCAAGAGCGCAGACGTCGACAGCGGCCTCGACGACACGCTCAGCGGCGATAACATTCTGCTGCGCGTCAATGGCAACGGCGAAATCGAAGGCTATCTGGAGAACGACACGGCTACGGTCGCCTTCCTGATCAGCGTCGATGAGAACACCGGCGAGGTAACGCTGACTCAGGACCGTTCGGTTATCCATAACGATCCGGCAGATCCCGTGGAGAGTGGCGCTTCGGCGGCGGTACTTGCCGCGGCCGATCTGGTTACTCTGACCGCGACCGCCACCGATGGTGACGGCGACACCGCCGAGGCAACAGCCAACATCGGCACTGCTTTCACCTTCGAGGATGACGGCCCGACGATCACGCTGCCGTTCGACCGTGATGCCTCCGGTGGAGCGAGCGGTGGTACCCACGAAACCCTGG
>NZ_RZPQ01001467.1:0-429 GCF_003999135.1 Mesorhizobium sp. M7A.F.Ca.CA.004.06.1.1
GTCGAAGGCGGCATAAATTTCGCCCGCCAGAATGGAGCCCGGCTGCTCGAGGCGTGCCCGATGGACCTGTCTCGCGATTCGCGCTCGATCGGCCTGTTCGTCGGCTCGTCGCGGATCTTCGAGAAGGCGGGTTTCGAGCGGCTGGTGGAACGCAAGGCCGGCCGCCCGCTGATGCGGCTGGTGCTTTGATGAGGTCCGCTCGTGGCTTGTTGATCTCACCTTGCGGTTGCAGCAGTAATTTCATACCAGACGGACGTCCCTTCTAAAGCGCATGCGCTTTGGGGTTTTGTTTATGCATGTCGTTCTCCCAAACCAGGACCCACTTTGGGCGACATGCATTAGGTCAAACGGAGAATTCGCGTGAACCGTGCCCTGCCATTCGTTTTCCTCCTTGCGTTGAGCGCGCCTGCGTTCGGTCAGACCGTCGAT
>NZ_RZPQ01001468.1:0-429 GCF_003999135.1 Mesorhizobium sp. M7A.F.Ca.CA.004.06.1.1
ATCTCGTAGTTGAGGCGGAATTCGAAGTCGGCGCCGCCGGCCAGGATCTTCTCGGCTTCCTTCTCGTCCTCGGTCATGATGACTTCGGGCTGCATGGCAGCCTTTTCACCACGCCCGGTAATGATCGAACGGGTCGAATCGTTGAGGATTTCGTTGACCACTTCGGCCATGAACGACTTGCCGTAGACCTTGCGCAGGTGCTGTACCGGCACCTTGCCTGGACGGAAGCCGTTGATGCGGACCTTGTTGCGGGCATCCGAAAGCCGCGCCATCAGCTTGGCTTCCATGTCACCGGCCGGCACGGTGATCTTGATCTCTCGCTTGAGACCGGAGTTGAGCGTTTCGGTGACCTGCATCGTAAAACCTTTGTTTTCACCACTGAGACTGCCACGGCCTCTGCCGTTCACAGCCTGCCGCTTTATTCTTGCC
>NZ_RZPQ01001469.1:0-428 GCF_003999135.1 Mesorhizobium sp. M7A.F.Ca.CA.004.06.1.1
GCCTACGCCATCACCGTCGTCTGGGTGCGTGGAACCCCGGCACAGCGCCTGGTCGCCGAGTTCTGCATTCTCGTTCCCTTCTGGATTTCCGTGCTGACCCGTGCCTTCGGTTGGGTGGCGCTGCTCTCCAATCGCGGCCTGATCAACAGCTGGCTGCAGGCGATCGGCTTCATTTCCGAACCGTTGGCGCTGGTGCGCAACGAATTCGGCGTCATCGTCGGCATGACGCATTTCCTCATTCCTTTCGCCGTCTTCCCGCTGGCATCGGCTATGCGCAGCCTCGACGACCGCGTGCTCCTGGCCGCGCGCGGGCTCGGCTCCAGCCGCATGCGCACCTTCTGGACAGTGTTCGTGCCGATGACGCGCTCCGGCATCATCGGCGCGGCGATGATCGTGTTCGTCTTCTCGCTCGGCTTCTTCGTCACGCC
>NZ_RZPQ01000146.1:0-4051 GCF_003999135.1 Mesorhizobium sp. M7A.F.Ca.CA.004.06.1.1
GAAGCCAATTCGATGCTGGACCTGGAGCCGCCGGTGCACACGCGGCTGAGAACACTGGTCAACCGCGCCTTCGTCTCGCGTCAGGTCGAACGGCTGCGGGCGCGTGTCGAGGCTTTGGCCAACGAGTTGATCGACCGTTTCGAACCAGGCAAGGCGGTCGACCTGTTGCCTGCTTTCGCGGCGCCCTTGCCGATCACCATCATTGCCGAAATGCTCGGTGTCCCGGTCGAAATGGGGCCGCAACTGCTCGACTGGTCGCACCAGATGGTCGCCATGTACATGCATGGCCGCACACGCGCGATCGAAGAGACGGCCAACCGTGCCGCCCGCGAATTTGCGGATTTCCTCCGTGGCTACGTCACCGAGCGACGCCGAAATCCCGGCGACGACCTGTTGTCGCTGCTGATCTCGGCGCAGGAGGACGGTGAGAGGCTGTCGGAGGACGAGATGGTGTCCTCGGCGATCCTGCTGCTCAATGCCGGCCATGAAGCGACCGTGCATCAGACCGGCAATGCCGTCCGCTCGATCCTTATGCAGGGCGGCGATGTCAGCCGCTTCTTCGGTTCGCCCGAGGCGACCGCGGCAACGGTCGAGGAATGCCTGCGCTTCGACGCGCCGCTGCACATGTTCGCGCGCTATGCCTATCAGGAGATCGAGGTCGCGCCCGGCATCGTCGTGCAGCCGGGCGAGACGATCGGGCTGCTGCTGGGCATGGCCAATCATGACCCACGCGCCTTCGCCGATCCCCTCGCCTTCCGGCCCGACCGTGCCGACCAGAAGAACGTGTCCTTCGGCGCCGGTATCCATTTCTGCATCGGCGCGCCGCTCGCCCGGCTCGAATTGCAGGTGTCGCTGAAAACCCTGTTCGAACGGCATCCGAAGCTGCATCTTGCCGAAGAGGCGCGCTTTCGGGACACTTACCATTTCCATGGGCTGGAAACGCTCGCCGTCGGCTTTTGACGGCCACAAGCCGGGGCTGCCTCAGACTGTGCCCGGGGAATAGGTGGCGCCGGTTTGCCTGATCTGACTGAGTTGAAATTCGCCTTCCTGGAAGAGCCGCCATTCTGCTTTGCAGGTGCATCGGGCGAGGTCTCAGGCTGTGACGTCGAGCTTGCGCGCAGGCTCGGTGACATGCTCGGATTGGCGAGCTTTAAGCCGATCGAAGCCGAATTCGCTGAACTGCTGCCGGGATTGGTCGAGGGTCGTTGGACCATGACGACCGGCCTGTTCGTCTCCGAAGAGCGCAGGCAGCTTGTCGACTTCACACGGCCGATCTGGGCGCTGCAGGACGGGTTGCTGGTCGCGAAACACAATCCGCGTGGCTTTCGCGGCTACCAATCCATTGCCGAGGACCGGACAGCGTTGATTGGTGTCATAACCGATCAGGTTCAGCATCTTACGGCGTTGCACAACGGAATCGCGCCCGAGCAGGTCAGGACGTTTGCAACGCAGGCGGATGCGGCGGACGCAGTGGCCAGCGGCGCGGTGCACGCCTACGCCAGCGTTGCGATGGCGCACCGAGGCTATCTGACCCGGCGGCCCGATATGCCGCTTGGGCTTGTCGAGGTTCCCCCGATTGAAAAGCAGCCGTCGGCCGGTGCCTTCGCGATCGCCAAAGGCAATTCAGCCCTGCTCCGGCGCATCGATGCTTGCCTCGATGAATTGGTGGGCAGCGACTGGCACCGACGGATGATGGCGCGATACGGATTCTCGGACAGCGATATCGACCGCATCGTCTGATCCGTGCATCTTTTGTTGTTCGACCATGATCTTTACCCGAAAACCGGCCTCCACTTTTCGGGATCACGGTCTACAGCTTGATCACATACTCCTTGCGAGTCGTTTCAAGCACTTCCCAGCTGCCTTTGAAGCCGGGCCTGAGCACGAAGCTGTCGCCGGCCTTGACGGTACGCGCCTGCCCGCCGTCTTCCGCGATCACCGAAACGCCGGACAGGATGTGGCAGAACTCCCATTCGTCATAGACGATGCGCCATTTGCCCGGGGTCGATTCCCAGATGCCGGCGTAAAGGCCGCCGTCGCGCTCCTCGACATTCCAGGTGAGGAATTTGGGATCGCCCGAGATCAGCCGATCCGGCGTCGGCGCGCCCTGTTCGGCGTCGACAGTGTCGACGCCGATGGCAAGAAATTTTGACTCGCTCATGATCGGTCAGACCTTGGCTAGCGCCTGTTCGAGGTCGGCGACGATGTCGTTGACGTCCTCGATGCCAATCGAAAGCCGCACCGTGTCCGGTCCTGCGCCGGCCTTGACCTTCTGCTCGTCGGAAAGCTGGCGGTGCGTGGTCGAGGCCGGGTGGATGACCAGCGACTTGGTGTCGCCGACATTGGCCAGGTGCGAGAACAGCTCGAGCGCCTCGACAAATTTCACGCCGGCGTCATAGCCGCCCTTGAGAGCGAAGGTGAACACGGCACCGGCGCCCTGCGGCGAGTATTTCTTCTGCAGCGCATTGTTCTTATCGGTCGGCAGGCCTGGATAGTTCACCGACGCGACCTTGGGGTGGTTGGACAGCCAGGCGGCGACCGTCACGGCGTTGTCGCAGTGGCGCTGCATGCGAAGCGGCAAGGTCTCCAGGCCGGTCAAGATGAGGAAGGCGTTGAAGGGCGAGATCGCCGGACCGAGATCGCGCAGGCCGAGCACGCGCGCGGCAATGGCGAAAGCGAAATTGCCGAAGGTTTCGTGCAGGACAAGACCGCCATATTCGGGGCGCGGTTCCGACAGCATCGGGTATTTGCCCGACTTCGACCAGTCGAAGGTGCCGCCGTCGACGATGGCGCCACCGATCGAATTGCCGTGGCCACCGATGAACTTGGTCAGCGAATGGACGACTATGTCGGCGCCATGCTCGATCGGCCGGATCAGGTAGGGCGAAGCCAGCGTGTTGTCGACGATCAGCGGCAGGCCATGCTTGCGCGCGATGTCGCCGATCTTCTCGATATCGACGAAGGTGCCGCCCGGATTGGCCAGGCTCTCGATGAAGATCGCCTTGGTCCTGTCGTCGATCTGGCTCTCGAAGGTCGAGATGTCGTTGGTGTCGGCCCAGCGCACCTCCCAGCCATAATTCTTGAAGGCATGGCCGAACTGGTTGATCGAACCGCCATAAAGCTTGTTGGCGGCAACGAAATTGTCGCCCGGCTGCATCAGATTGTGGAACACGATCACCTGCGCGGCGTGGCCGGAAGCGACCGCGAGTGCCGCCGTGCCACCTTCGAGGGCCGCCATGCGCTCTTCCAGCACCGCCTGCGTCGGATTCATGATGCGGGTGTAGATGTTGCCGAAGGCCTTCAGCCCGAACAGCGACGCGGCATGGTCGGCATCGTCGAAGACGAAGGAGGTCGTCTGGTAGATCGGCGTGGCACGCGCGCCGGTCGCCGGATCGGGCTTGGCACCGGCATGGACGGCGAGCGTGTTGAAACCTGGCGTGCGGGTCACTGAAAACCTCCCTTTTGAAACTCTTGAAATCGCCGGGCATTCTTGGCGAAGCATGAGCGCGAATGCAAAGAAGAAAATGCCCTTCGGCGAACGATCTGCGGCCGAGGCCCGAGAAAATGCACTGGTCTAAGGAATAATTTTGCGCCCAAGGCGCATTGCGCATCAGGCCTTGCTTTTGGTGCACGTCGTTATCCCAAAACCGCCGCGCACTTTTAGCGACGTGTCCTACTTCTGGCGCACGCCAAAACTCTGGAATCCCGACCGCATCAGCGGCTTCTTCGACGACAGCACACCGGAATTGACGCCGGTCCAGCCGATCTCGCCGGACAGCTTGCCGTATTCGATCTTGGGGCAGCGGTTCATCACCACCTTGATGCCGGCGGCCTCGGCGCGCGCGGCGGCCTCGTCATGGCGAACGCCAAGCTGCATCCAGATGACTTTCGGCAAGGGATCGAGCCGCAACGCCTCGTCGACGATGCCGGGCACCGCCGCCGGCGCGCGAAAGACATCGACCATGTCGATCGGCTCGGGAATATCGGCGAGCCTCGCATAGGTCATCCGGCCGAGGATCTCCTTGCCGGCCTGGCCAGGATTGATCGGAAA
>NZ_RZPQ01000146.1:4061-9821 GCF_003999135.1 Mesorhizobium sp. M7A.F.Ca.CA.004.06.1.1
CGCCGACCATGGCGATGGTCTTCACCGAATTGAGGATGCCGGCGATGTAGGTGTTGTCGTAGCTATCGTGGTTCATGCGGCTTCCTGCGGTAGTGGTATCGGTAAAGTTCACGGCTGAACCCAAGCGAGGCATAGAGAGCGCGAGCCGGCGTGTTGTCGACCACCACCTGCAAGCATGCGGCGTGAACCCCTGCCCGCCGCGCCCAGCCGATGAGGCCGCCGACAGTCTTGCGGCCCAGACCTTGCTGCCTGAAACGGCCATCGGTTTCAACCGATTCCACCACAAGCAGGCCATTGCGGATGACGCCATAGGCCAAGGCGGCAATTTCGCTGTCGCGTTCACAGGATACGAACGCCCGGTCGCCGACGATCAGCCCGGTCATCTCGCGAAAGATGCGGCACTCGGCGTCGTCAAAGGTCCCCATGCGGAACCGCGCCGCGAGCCAGTCCTCGCCCGGCACTTTCGAAACGGTGACCTGCTCATCGCGGACTTCAGCCAGGTCGCCGATCCCGGCATGGAGATGGATCGTGCCGCCTTCCGGCTGGTATCCGCGATGGTCGAGTATGGCTTCGAGCTCGCCGGCGATGTCGGGAACCCGAAACAAGGGCGTCTGGCCGTGGCCGATGTAGAAGGACTCGGCGGCGCCGATGACAGCATCCGGCGCGCCACGCTGGCCGCGCAAGGGATTGGCCGAATTGGTGCGCCGGATCCGTCCGCCGGAGCGCCGCAGGAGCCAGCCATCAAAGATCGCCCCGGTCGCCGCCGGCCAGCCTTCGCGGCATGCCTGCTCGACGCGCCAGTTGAGATCATCGTCGCCGGCGCTCACGCGTCATCCTCCCGCAGCGCTTCCTCCATGAACGCCTGCGGATCGGTACAGAAGTCGCGCATCATGCGAAAATGATCGGTATCGCTGAAATCGGTCGGGTCGAGCCCGAAGCGGCTGATGCGGAACAGCCGCGCGCCGGGACAAGCCATCAGCAGCGGCGAATGCGTCGCCATGATCACTTGCGCGGTGCCCGACTGGTCCATGCGCCGCAGCATCTTGAGCAGCTCGATCTGTCGCGTCGGCGACAGTGCGCTCTCGGGTTCGTCAAGGATGTAGATGCCCTGCCTGCGGCAGCGCTCCTCGAAAAATCGGATAAAGCCCTCGCCATGCGACCAGGACAGGAAGTCCGGCGGCGCCCCGCCAGACTGCAGCGCTGCCTGATCGAGATAGCGGGCCACGGAGTAGAAGGATTCGGCGCGAAAGAACCAGCCGGCGGTGACTTTCGGCAGCCAGTGACCACGGAATGCGTTGGCCAACGCAGCACCACTCTTGTCGATAGCGCTGGAATGGTCGACTGGCATATATCCCTTGCCGCCGCCGGCTTCGTCATAGCCGGCCAGTGCGCCGATCGCCTCGAGCAGCGTCGATTTGCCGGTGCCGTTCTCGCCGACAATGATGGTGATCGGCGTGGTGAATTCGAGTTCGAACTCATGGCCGCGAAACAGCGGTAGATTCCAGGGATATTTCTCCCAGTCCGCCACGCGCTCGGCGTCGAGCAGGATGCGCTTCAGATAGGGAGCCTTTAGCCGCGTCAGCTGCTTGCGATGGGCCATCAGCCAGGTAGCGAAATCGTGCCGTCTTCCGCGATCGGAAAGGCAGGATTGTGCGCCACTTCCCAGACATGCCCGTCGGCGTCGGCGAAATAGCCGTACCAGCCGCCCCAAAAGGCCCGGCCGGCCGGCTTGACGATGCGGCCGCCGGCTTTTTCCGCCCTGGCGAGCACGTCGTCGACTTCGGCGTCGGAACGAGTGTTGTAGGCGAGGTAGACCGCCGATGGCGCCGCGGCGAAGGCGATGCCGGAATCCTCTTCTGCGCTGGCGCGCGGGAACAGGCCGAGGATGACGCCGCCCATCTGGAAGAAGGCGACCCCGTCGGTGATGGCGGCATGCCGCTTCAAGCCCATCTCTTCGTAGAAGCGCACGGCGCGGTCTAGATCATCGGTAGCAATGGTGATGATGGAGATGCGCGGTTCCATGACGTTCTCCTTACTCGTCCTTCCATTCCGGCTTGCGCTTGCCGATGAAGGCGCCGATGCCCTCCTCCGCGTCGCGCGCAAGCATGTTCTCGACCATGATCCGGCCGGTATAGGCATAGGCGTCCGCGAGGCCCATTTCAGCCTGGGCGTAAAAGGCTTCCTTGCCGGTCTTGACCACCAAAGATGATTTGGAAGCAATGGTTTGCGCGTATTTGGTGACGATCTGATTCAGGTATTCGCGCGGCACGACGCGGTTGACCAGGCCGAACTCCTTGGCGGTCGCCGCATCGATCGTCTCTCCGGTCAGCAGCATCTCCATGGCATGCTTGCGCGAAACGTTGCGCGACAGCGCCACCATCGGCGTCGAGCAAAACAGCCCGATATTGACGCCCGGCGTGCAGAAGGTCGCTTCGTGCGAGGCGATCGCCAGATCGCAGCTGGCGACCAGTTGCAGCCCAGCGGCGGTGGCAAGGCCGTCAACCTCGGCGATCACAGGCACGGGATGGCGCACGATGGCCTGCATCAGCGTCGCACAAGCGGCAAACGTCTCTGCGAAGAAGGCCTTGCCATGATCGGCGTCAGTGCGGCGCGCCGTCATTTCCTTGAGATCATGGCCGGCGCAGAACACCTTGCCGGCCGCCGACAAAACGATGACGCGAACGGCCTTGTCGGCCTTGGCGCGCTCGAGTTCGGCCGTCAGCGCCGCCATCACCGCCAGCGACAGCGCGTTGGCTGGCGGATTGGCGAGCGTCAGGCGCAGCACGCCCTTGTCCAGTTGTGCAACAACCGGACCTTCAACGGCGGCAGGCTTGATGGCAAGGATTTCGGCCATGGATAAGGTCTCCGCGATTCCGCCTGGGCTATCTAATACCGGATCAGGTTTCGTCCAACACCGATCGCTTGCGCCAGGGGACGAAGGTTGTCAGAAATGCCGCGCCGCGCCCATACAGGTCGGCCAAAACGAGAGACCGACATGCCCGCCCAAACCAATTTGAAGCCGGTTCTGACCGCGCAACAAGTCAATGCGCTGATGGAGACCGTCTATCCGCAGCTCAACGAGCAGTTCAAATATTTCGAGGCGATCGACGTGTTCCCCGGCGGCTGCACCGTGCGGCTCAACGCCGGCGAGCGGCACCTGCGTCCGGGCGGCACGGTGTCCGGCCCTTCGCTGTTCACGCTGGCCGACATTGGCGGCTACGTCTGCGTGCTCAGCCATGCCGGGCCGGATGCGCTTTCCGTTACCGTCAACCTCGACATCAATTTCGTGCGCAAGGCAGAGGCCGGACCGATCGACGGCCACTGCCGCATCCTGAAGCTGGGCAAGAGCCTGATGGTGTTCGACATCGACATCGTTGCCGGCCCGGACGGGCACACGGTGGCGCACGCCACCGGCACCTATTCGATCCCGCCGAAGCGGAATGGCGATGTGGTAAAATAATACCTTTCACTTAACTTATTGTTTTCGCCGCATTTTGTCAGATATTCTCCTTTTCGCGCGCCTTGACGCGATCACCACCCTCGCCTATAAGCCCTCACGAAGCAGCGGCCCGCAAAGGCCGCCGTTTTGTTATTGGCGGCGGGCAGCGTCCTTCCGACAATCCAAGCAACAAGAAACGCCTTCTCTTATGAAGGTCAGAACCGAGAGCAGAAAACATGACAACCTTTTCGCAGAAGCCTGCGGATGTGGTGAAGAAGTGGATCCTGATCGACGCCGAAGGTCTCGTCGTCGGTCGTCTGGCCACTGTCATCGCCAATCATCTTCGCGGCAAGCACAAGCCGACCTTCACCCCGCATGTCGACGACGGCGACAACGTCATTGTCATCAATGCCGACAAGGTGGTGTTCACCGGCAAGAAGTTCACCGACAAGGTCTATTACTGGCACACCGGCCACCCAGGCGGCATCAAGGAGCGCACCGCGCGCCAGCTGCTCGAGGGTCGTTTCCCCGAGCGTGTCGTCGAGAAGGCCGTTGAGCGCATGGTCCCACGTGGCCCGCTCGGCCGTCGCCAGATGAAGAACCTGCGCGTCTATGCAGGTGCCGAGCATCCGCATGTCGCACAGCAGCCCGTCGTGCTCGACGTGGCCAAGCTGAACGCCAAGAACAAGAAGGTCGCATAAGATGGCTGAGCTTTCCTCGCTCGCAGAACTGGGCGCCGCCACCGGCAACACCAATACCCAGCCGGCAGCCCCCGTCCACGTCCAGAAGCTCGACAAGTCGGGCCGCGCCTATGCCACCGGCAAGCGCAAGAACGCCATTGCGCGCGTCTGGGTGAAGCCGGGTTCCGGCAAGATCATCGTCAACGACAAGGAATTCGCGACCTATTTCGCGCGTCCGGTCCTGCAGATGATCCTCAACCAGCCGATCATCGCCTCCAACCGCGCCGGCCAGTACGACATCGTCGCGACCGTTGTCGGCGGCGGTCTCTCCGGCCAGGCTGGCGCCGTGCGTCACGGCATCTCCAAGGCGCTGACCTATTACGAGCCGACGCTGCGCGCCGTGCTCAAAAAGGGCGGCTTCCTGACCCGCGACAGCCGCGTCGTCGAGCGCAAGAAGTACGGCAAGGCGAAAGCCCGTCGTTCGTTCCAGTTCTCGAAGCGCTAAGCGTTCCGCAGCTTCAGACAATCGAAAAGGCCGCCTCCGGGCGGCCTTTTTGTTTGCGGCTCGGCAGTCACCCCACCCGCGCCTGCGGCGCGACCTCCCCATCGAGGGGAGGTAGAAGAGCGCGACGCCCTACCTCCCCTCGATGGGGAGGTCGGCGCGTAGCGCCGGGTGGGGTGAAGGCGCCGGCATAAACAGGTCAGGCCTTGCCGCCCTTGATATAGTCGATGAACGCCCGCAGCGGGGCCGGCACCAGCCGCCGGCCGGGATAATAGAGGAACGGTCCGGGAAAACTCGGCCACCACGGTTCGAGAATGGGCTCAAGCGCGCCGCTTTCGAAGTAGGGGCGAAGCCAGCCCTCGAAGAGGCCGATGATGCCGGTGCCGGCGATGGCCGCATCGACGGCAAGATCGGTCGCGCCGCCGATCCGCACGATCAGCGGCCCTGTCGGATCGACCCGCACCACCTCACCGTCGCGCTCGAACTCCCAAGGCAGCATCGCACCGCTGGCAAAGCGCCCGCGCACGCAAGAGTGGCCAAGCAGGTCGCTCGGGTGTTGCGGCCGCCCATGACGAGCAAGATAGGCAGGGCTGGCAGCGGTGGCGAAGCGCTGCACGCGCGGTCCGATCGGCACCGCGATCATGTCCTGCTCCAGCCGCTCGTCATAGCGGATGCCGGCGTCACACCCGGCCGCCAGCACATCGACAAAGTTCTCATCGGCGATCACTTCCAGACGGATGCCGGGATAGGCGGCGAGGAAACCCGGCACGATATCCGGCAATATCAGCCGCGCGGCGCTGACCGGCACATTGAGACGCAGCGAACCCGCCGGCCTGTCGCGAAAGCCGTTCACCACATCCAGCGCCGCCTCCACCTCCGACAGCGCCGGGCCGAGCCGCTCCAGCAGGCTGAGGCCCGCCTCGGTCGGGACAACGCTGCGCGTCGTGCGATTGAACAACCTGACACCAAGCTGCGCTTCCAGGCGACGCACCGCCTCACTCAAGCCGGAGGCGCTGCCGCCGCTCGCACGCGCGCCATCGCGAAAACCGCCGGCGCGCGCCACCGCCACGAAGGCGTTCAGGTCACTGAGGTCCATCATTGTTCGCCATTCCGCACGGCCTGTGTGGATTGTACCGGAT
>NZ_RZPQ01001470.1:0-428 GCF_003999135.1 Mesorhizobium sp. M7A.F.Ca.CA.004.06.1.1
ATGCGGGTACGCTAAACAAGATGTGTTTCGCCCGATAATGCGAGGCCATCTATGATCGATTCTCGCGGCAATGCCGCAAGAAATCGCCATTCGCTTCGACAAGGAGAATTGATCCGGTGCGGTTGAGATCTGTTTCTCTGGGTGTCGTCGCCAGCCTTCTCGTCGTCATCGCCGTGGCGGTATCGGCCCGATCCTTTGCCGCACCATCTGCCGTTCCAGCCTGGCTGCAGGCTCATGTCGGCGACAGCGACGGCCAGATCTCGCAAATTGTCCTCGAACGAGCCCGCGCGCTTTACCGGAAGAAGGTCGCGCAAGGCGCTGTCAAGAACCCCTGCTACTTCGCCATGGATGCCACACGCCCCAGCGATCTGGGCAATGGCTTGCTCGGCCGTCGCTATTACGTCATCTGCGAGGCCAGCCAGTCGTTT
>NZ_RZPQ01001471.1:0-425 GCF_003999135.1 Mesorhizobium sp. M7A.F.Ca.CA.004.06.1.1
ACACCAGTCCATCGCTCCTGGCATTCGCAGCGGTGCGCAGGATCATGTAAGGCTTGCCGTCCTGTGTGGCGGCAAGCGACCAGCTGAAGGCCATCTTGCCTGATGCGTCCTCGATGATCTGCGAGACGTTGCAGACCTTCTTGCGGGCCTTGAGGTTCTCGTCGCAGATCAGTGTCCAGTTATCGAATGGGCGGATGGTGCGCTGATAGTCGCCGAGCTTCACCTCGGGCGGCACCACCACGTCCGAAGGTTTGATCCTGTAGGTCGACGCAACCTGCCCGGCGGCCGGCACGAGGCCGCCGCAGAGTGCCAGGCAGGTCAGGGCAACAAGTCCTTTCATTCCTGCCTCAGTTCAAGGTGAAGCTGATGCCGGCGCCGACACCGACATGCCCACCCGCGGCCGTGCCCGACAGATTGCCCCGGAT
>NZ_RZPQ01001472.1:0-423 GCF_003999135.1 Mesorhizobium sp. M7A.F.Ca.CA.004.06.1.1
GGCACGCCCAGCACGACGCCCGGCGTCACGCCTGGAACCGTCAGCAGCATGGCGCAGACCACCGAGCAGATGGCCATTAGCGAGCCGACGGAGAGATCGATGCCGCCGGTGATGATGACAGCCGTCATGCCAGTGGCGATCAGGCCGGTGGTCGACACCTGGCGCAGCACATCGAGCAGATTGCCGTAGGAGAGGAAGATGTTGTTGCCCTTCGAGCTCATCGGCGAGCCCAGGACACCGATCAGGAAGATGGCGATCAGGCCCCAATAGAGCTTGGTCCGGGACAGGAGTTTCAAAACGGTCATGCGGCTGGTCTCGATATGGTCCGGCGCGGGGCGGCGAGGCGCATGATGGCCTCCTCACTGGCCGCGTCGCGGGCAAGGATGCCTGTCTGGCTGGCATCGGCCATCACCAGGATGGGGT
>NZ_RZPQ01001473.1:0-422 GCF_003999135.1 Mesorhizobium sp. M7A.F.Ca.CA.004.06.1.1
CATTTCCGGCGCCGGCCGTCGGCCCTTCGCTGCGCACATAGTCGTCGCTGGTGCAGCCGGCGGCAAAGCCGGTCAGCAGCAAGGCGACGCTCGATCCAAAGACCAGACGCATGACTTCAATCCTTCGGCAGGTCGAGGAAATGCGCAGCCGAAGCGGCCGCTGCAGGTTGAGTGACGCGGCCGTCTGCCAGCGCCACGGTGCGACCGGCATCGGAATCCTTCACTTCCTCGGTGTTGTTGAGAAAATAGTCGGCGTTGCTGGCCGGCTGCGTGCCATCGGTCGGCTCGACGAGCTTCTTCTCCGGATCGACCGGCTTGACCAGATAGGGCGTCACGATGATGACGAGGTCGGTCTCGCGCCGCTGATAGGATTTCGAGGAAAACAGCGCCCCAAGCACCGGCATCTTGCCGAGGCCGGGAAT
>NZ_RZPQ01001474.1:0-420 GCF_003999135.1 Mesorhizobium sp. M7A.F.Ca.CA.004.06.1.1
AATACTGAACCTCCCCTTGGTTGTGCACAACTCGAAGCCAAAATTCGAAATAGACCCTGCTATGTTCTCGTCCTATTTCGACGCATTGGCGCAGCCGCCAAAAAATTCTGTGGGCCTTATTGTCGATGACAGTACCACTGGAGGCGCCAAAGCAATGAAACTGATCGATGACCTTAAGAAATTCGAGCTAAAGGCCACGGAGTTTCTTGTCGTGTTTGAGCCGGAGATCAAGGATCCACGCCTCGTTTTAGCAAACAAAGGGGTGACTCTTCATTCACTGGTCAAATTTCGGGCGACCGGGAAAATAGAAAAGTGAAGATACTGATATGCGGGGCCTTTTCAGCAGGAAAAACAGAAACGGTGCTTGCAACGAAGACTTTGCTGGAGACTAACGGACACAAGGTGTCACTTGTCGAGGAA
>NZ_RZPQ01001475.1:0-419 GCF_003999135.1 Mesorhizobium sp. M7A.F.Ca.CA.004.06.1.1
GAGTAGGGGAGTAGGGGAGTAGGGGAGTAGGGACGGATGACCGAAAAAACAGGGTCCTACAAGGACTTGCTTGTTTGGGAGCAGGCGATGGATCTTGCGGTGGCGGTCTACGGTGCTACTAAATCCTGGCCCAAAGAAGAGCTTTATGGGCTGACCAGCCAAGTGCGGCGCTCTGCAACGTCGGTGCCGGCAAACATAGCCGAGGGGTATGGCAGGGAAATTCGAGGCTCCTATTTGCAATTTCTCCGTATTGCCCAAGGATCATTGAAGGAACTGGAAACTCAGCTTCTGATTGCTGAACGTATTGGCATCGCGCCGAAAGCGACGTCCGGCCCATTGTTGGCGAGTACCGAAAGTGTGGGAAAGCTTCTTCGGCTTCTCATCCGTAAACTTGCAGCCGAATAGCCTCCCTATTCCCC
>NZ_RZPQ01001476.1:0-418 GCF_003999135.1 Mesorhizobium sp. M7A.F.Ca.CA.004.06.1.1
AGTGGGGGCCGCGTGGCGGGCCGTGATCTGTCGGATGTTGTCCCGAACATGCGCGCTCTTCCCCACGCGCGGCAAATGCGCCAGACTCGGGCATCGACAGGGTTTCGATGCCCCTGTCGCGGGAGGGGTCGTTCATGAATTTCGTGTTCTTCTCGCCGCATTTTCCCGCCAACGGCGCGGATTTCTGCGACCGTTTGAAGAAGGCCGGGGCCAGGGTGCTCGGTATCGGCGACGCGCCCTATGACGCGCTCGACGCCAAGCTGAAAGCAGCCCTTTCGGAATATTACCGCGTCGCCAACATGGAAGACTACGATCCGGTGTTTCGGGCGATGGGGCATTTCGTCCATAAATGGGGCCGTATCGACCGTTTTGAATCGCTCAACGAACATTGGCTTGAGCTGGAAGCCAACATACGCAC
>NZ_RZPQ01001477.1:0-416 GCF_003999135.1 Mesorhizobium sp. M7A.F.Ca.CA.004.06.1.1
GCCCGATATCGTCATGCGGCCGGTCGGCGGTGGCGGACTTGCCGCGGGCGTCACCCATTATTTCGCCGATCAGGGCAGGGAAGCACGCTTCGTCTTCTGCGAACCGGCAGGCGCGCCGAGCCTGCGCGAAAGCCTTGCGGCGGGAAAACGGCTCAAACTCGCCAAGGTCGACAATTTCGTCGATGGCGCCGCGGTGGCCGAGATCGGCCGCGAGCCGTTGCGTCGTCTCAAGGATTTTTCGGCCGACACAGTGCGGCTGATCCCGGAAAACCGGCTCTGCGCCACCATGATCGAAATGCTCAACGTCGAAGGCGTCGTGCTGGAGCCGGCCGGCGCGCTGGCGATCGATGCGCTCAAGGATTTCTCCAAGAAGGAGATCAGGGGCAAGACCATCGTTGCCGTGGTTTCGGGCGGCA
>NZ_RZPQ01001478.1:0-412 GCF_003999135.1 Mesorhizobium sp. M7A.F.Ca.CA.004.06.1.1
GACTGCTCCAGCGCTGTCAGCCGGCCCTCCTGCGCCGTCGTAGCCTCGCCGGCCGACTTCACCAGCGCGTCGAGGCCAGCCAGTTTCTCGTTGAGCGGACCGAGATCGACCGGCGCCGAGCTGCCGGCCTTGCCGAGGGCGGCGACCGCCGTCTCGATCTGCGCAACCTTGTCGCCCAGTGCGGCGACCCCGGCCGCGTCGCCTGCTCCACCTTTCTCGACAGCCGATTTCAGCGCCGCCACATCGGCCTTGACCTGTTCAAGGCCCGAGGACAGGCCGACCATCTTCGCCGCTCCATCGCCGTTGCCGCCGGCGTCCTTCAAACCGGCGATTTCGGTCTTCAGCGAGGCGATGTCGCCGTTGACGCCATCGAGCGAGACGCCGGCACCGGAACCCGGCGCGCCAAGCAGGC
>NZ_RZPQ01001479.1:0-411 GCF_003999135.1 Mesorhizobium sp. M7A.F.Ca.CA.004.06.1.1
CGCCGCCCCTCCATTCCGGCGCCGTAGCGGCGGCGTTCATGCGCAAGGTCTGCCCTGCCGTGCCCTTTGCGAGCCTGGCTGGAGCCTTTGCCCCACTCAGATAAAGGATGTCGCCAGCGGCGGTCGATGCTGGCAGAGGCGCGAATATCTGCGTTGCCGCTCCATCGCCAACAGCAATCACATTGTCGTCGGTGTCCCACTGGATCCGCCCTTCGGTCGTCGGAGCCGGTGTTGTGCTCTGTTCAAGCACCAGAGCCGGCCCGGATATGGAGGTACCGGCGGGGATGGTCACCGGGCCGCCGTTCGCCCGCTGGTAGCCGACGCAAGCCCAGTTGCCGCTGCCGAGGGACCGGAGCGTCATGACATCGCCGGCCGCCGTGGTGATGTTCGCAGCGCCAGGCAGGATCAAGC
>NZ_RZPQ01000147.1:0-9713 GCF_003999135.1 Mesorhizobium sp. M7A.F.Ca.CA.004.06.1.1
TCGCCACACAGGACCAGCGGCAGGTCTGACGTCGCTGCCGCCCATTCGAAGGCGGCCACCGCATCGTCGAAGGCGGCGGGGTGGACGTGTTCCGGCGCCAGGCGGTAGTCGACCGACAGCACGTCGAAACCGGTGCCGGCGCAGAGCTCGGCGCAGATGTCGTCATGGCTTTCCAGCCCGCCGAGGATGAAGCCGCCGCCGTGGTAGTAGATCACCATCGCCTTCGCGGCACTACCGGCAAGCTGGTAACGGCGGACCGGGATGTCGCGGCCGGCGGCGATCAGGCCGTCGCTGGCCTTGACGCCTGCTGGGCGGCCCTGGTGGAAGGCCCGGCTCATCCTGTCATAGACGGCGCGCTGCTTGTCGATCGGCAGGCCGATGATTTCGGGCGGATACCAGGCGTTGACCGCGTCGATATAGGCCCACAGGGCCGGGTCGAGCCGTGTTTCGTAGGGGCCGCGGCTCATAGATCGGCGTAGAGCGCGGCCGCGTTGTCGAAGCTGAAGCGCAGCGGCACCGAGCCCTCGACCTGCCAGGCGGTGACGGTCTCGCCCGCCAGCAGCCGGCAGGCGCCGTCGGTGTCGGTGACGGCGCCGCCATAGAGCCGGTTGGCGAGGTTGAGGATGCCGGTCTGGTGCATGGCCGCGCTGCCGCTGCCGCAGGCATCCTTGACCAAAAGCACGCGGAAGCCCTTCGCCACCGCATCCTTGACGGAAGCGTCGATGCAGGCCTCGGTCCAGACGCCCGATATGACCAGCCATTCGATGCCTGAAGACTTGATGTCGCGGGCCGCCGGGCCGGTGCGGAAGGCGCTGGCCTCGGCCTTGACCAGCAGCGCCTCGCCGTTGATCGGTGCCACCTCACGGCAGATCTCGGTCAGCGGATCGCTCTTGTCGGAGAAAGCCGACTTGCCGTCTTCACCGACCGGATGAAACGGCCGGTCCTGCTTGTCGAGATCGACGATGTAGGCCCAGTGGTAGAGCGGCACATGGTTTTGCCGCGCCGCCGCCTGCAGGCGCTGGACATTGGCGAGGATGCTGCTGAAGCCCTCGACCAGATAGCGGGGGTCCTGCCGGTGCTCTTCCTGCAGGTCGATGAAGATCGCGGCCACCGTGCCGGGCTTGATGGAGATGGGGGTTTTCATGCCGATGCGCCTTGGTTGTGGGCGGGCGACACCGCTCTGTTTAGCGAGCTGGCGCAAGCAGCGGTGATTGGCCGGCGCCTCCCCACCTTCGGCATCCACGGGCGGAGCAGGAGCGAAGCTCCGTCGCGGAGACCCGAGGATCCATGCCGTGATGTTGATCGAATGGTGCAGCGGTGCAGAACTTGTACCGTTGCGGTGCATAGAGGTCGCGGCATGGATCCCTTGGGCTGCAAAGCAGCTCCAGGGGTCTGCGCCGCGTCGCTGCGCTCCTTGCTCCGCCCTAGGATGACGAAGCGATGGAAGGCTGCGACAGCAGCGAAGGCTCGCGATCCGGCGCCGGTGTACGAAACCGCCCTCAAACCTGCGTCTCCAGAAACTCGTCCTCATAGGGAAAGCGCGAAAGCAGCTCCGTGCCCGTCTCGGTGATCAGGATCTCGTCCTCCAGCTTGACGCCCTCGCGGCCGCCTTTCTCGCCGATATAGCTTTCCACGCTCACCACCATGCCTGGCACGATATGGCCGTCACGGCCATAGGTCTCGTAATCCATGGCATGCGCGATGAACGGCGTTTCGCCATGCATGCCGACGCCGTGCATTACCGAGGTGTAGCGCTGGTCGACGAAACGGTCCGGGATTTTCCACGCCTTCTCGGCAATCTCGCGGAACGCCATGCCGGGTTTGACGATCGAAATGTTGTGCTGAACCTGGTCGTGCGCCATGCGGTAGAGCGACTTCTGGTAGGGCGTCGGCTTGCCCGGCCCGCAGCGGAAGGTGCGCGAGAAATCCGAATAATAGCCGTAGCAGCCGATCGTGTCGGTATCGAGCGCCAAGAGTTCGCCGGGCCGGATCTTGCGGCCGCTGGCCTCGTTGAACCACGGATTGGTACGCTGGCCCGATGTCAGCAGCCGCGTCTCGATGAACTCGCCGCCCTGGCGGATGACCTCGCCATACATGATGGCGAACAGGTCGTTTTCGGAGACGCCGGGCTTGATCGCCTCGCGTACCGCATAGACGGCGGCCTCGGCGCCGGCCATCGACACCTGCAGGCATTTGACTTCCTCGGGCGTCTTGACCGCGCGCACCGCCAGGATCTCGCCCTGGCAATCGCGAACCTCGCAGCCGCGCTTTTCGAGCGCCAGCGCCTGCAGATGGCTGCAGCGGTCGAGGCCGAGCTTCATCGAGCCGCCGCCATGCTGCTTCAGAAGCTCGGCGATCTCGTCGGCGAAGGGCCCGGCGGTCTCGTCGTCGCGGCCGGAGACCGACGACCAGACCAGCTTGGAAGGACGCGCCTCGTCGATCGTGTCGAGCACCATCGAGACATGATAGCTCTGCGGATATTCGAACAGCACGATCGGCCCTTCGGTCGGGATGAAGAAATAGCGGGTCGAGTTGCGCAGGAAATAGCCGAACATGTTGCGCGAACCGGTGGCGTAGCGCTGGTTGTAGGGATCGAACAACACGACGCCGCCATAGCCGGCCTCGCGCATCCAGCCGCGCAGCTTGGCCAGCCGGCCCTTGCGCAGCGCATCGGCATCGATGAAGGACGGCTCGGTGTCCGACAGCCACATGCCGCCGGCCGGATCGGCCGCGGCCGGGTGGCGCATGCGGTCCTTGAAGTCCACGTCCTCAGTGCTGTCGGGGTCGAAAACGACGATGCTCATGGGGGTACGGCCTTGGCTGGGTTGCGAGGTCGGAGCATGGCGCAGGCGGGGCGTGGGTATTGTGCGGGAAACCGCAGGTGTTGTGCGGGATGCCGCTGGCTAATCGGTTACGTCGCGATCCTTCGCGCCCCCCTCTGCCCTGCCGGGCATCTCCCCCTCAAGGGGGGAGATTGGCAGTTTCGATGCCGCCGTTCTTTTCTTCAACATCTGAGATTAGCGAAAGCAGAGATGCAGTCCGAGCTCCCCCCTTGAGGGGGAGATGTCCGGCAGGACAGAGGGGGGCGCTGTCCCGCCAACGTCTCACCCGTCAGCAAGCGCCCTAATGCCGTCTCGCCAATCTCGGCGGATGCCCATGCTCCTCGCGAAACGCCCGCGCAAAACTCGACATCGATGCAAACCCACACGCCAGCGCCACGTCGCGCACGGCGAGCGTCGAGTGTGCCAGGAGGTCGGCGGCGCGTTTCAGCCGCAGCCGGCGGTAGTAGCCGTTGGGCGAGATAGCGAGTTCGGAGCGGAAGCTGCGTTCGAGCTTGTCGGAGGAGACGCCGAGCTTTGCGGTCAGCTCGGCCATGCCGAGCCGCTCTTCCACCGCGTCCTCCATGATGGCGATGGCCGACAGCACCAGTTCGTTGCGGACGCCGGTGCGCAGCCGCAGCGGCATCATCTTGCGGTCGATGCTGGAACGCAGCTGGCTGTGCACGAACCATTCGGCGACACCTGCGGCAAGCTCGGCGCCGTAGTCGCGGGTGATGATCTCCAGCATCATGTCGAGGCTGCCGACGCCGCCGGCCGAGGTGAAGCGCTTGCGGTCGATGACGTAGAGGTCGCGCCTGAGCTCGATGTTGGGAAAAGCTTCGGTGAAGGCGGCCTGGCTGGTCCAGTGCAAGGTGCAGGCATGGCCGTCGAGCAGGCCGGCCCGCGCCAGGAAGAAAGCCGCGTCCGCCACCGCGCCGATATGGGCGCCATTGCGCAGGCTCTTGCGGATCCAGCTTGCCGCGTCCTCGGCGACGAGGTGGTCGGCATCGCCGCCCGAGCAGACGACGATGCGGTCGACCTTCGGCGCGTCCTCGGCGTAAAAACCCGGCTGGATGACGACGCCGTTCGAGGCCTCGACCGGGCCTTTTGTGCCGCCGACGATGATCCAGCGATAGCATTCTCTTTTCGCCAGGACATTGGCGGCACGCAGCGGCTCAATGACCGAGCTGAACGCCATCATCGGAAAGCCGGGGAAGACCAGCACCGCGAAGGTGAGAGGGGTGTCGGTGGGTTTGGGTGGGGCGTGTGTGGCCATGGGCGCTAGACTTCGGGCAGATGGAGTGCGGCGTCAATTGGCCTGATGCTTGAACCCGGAACGTCAGCGCCGCCCCTCACCTGCCTGCCGGCATCCTCTCCCCGTAAACGGGGCGAGGGACGCTGTTATCGGCGCTTACGCCAATCACCGGCGGCCGCGGCTAGCGTCTTTCTCCCCGTCGCTATACGGGGAGAAATGCCCGGCAGGGCAATGAGGGGCGGCGCCGATTTTGGCGATTTGAGGGTCTATCCCCCCAGCGCCTGCTCCAAATCCGCGATCAGATCATCTCCATCCTCGATCCCCGCCGACAATCTTACCAGCGAATCCGATATACCGATCTCGGCCCGTTTCTCGGCCGGAATGGAGCCATGCGTCATCAGTGCCGGATGCTCGATCAGGCTCTCCACGCCGCCGAGGCTTTCGGCCAGCGTGAACAGCTGCGTGCGTTCGAGGAACTTTTTGGTGCCGGCTAGGTCGCGGTCGAGCACGGCTGTGATCATGCCGCCGAAGGCGTGCATCTGCTGGACGGCGACGGCGTGCTGCGGGTGGCTGGCGAGGCCGGGATAGATGACGCGGCGCACGTCGCGGCGCGCTTCCAGCCACTGCGCGATCTTCAGCCCGTTGGCGGAATGACGCTCCATGCGCAGCGCCAGCGTCTTCAGCCCGCGCAGCGCCAGAAAGCTGTCGAACGGGCCCGAGATGGCACCGATGGCGTTCTGCAGGAATTTCAGCTGGGCGGAGAGATCCTTGTTGTCGCCGACCACGGCGACGCCGCCGACCATATCGGAATGGCCGTTGAGATATTTGGTGGTCGAATGCACCACGATGTCGATGCCGAGCTCCAGCGGGCGTTGAATATAAGGGCTGCAGAACGTGTTGTCGGCGACCGACAAAATGCCCTTGCGCCTGGCGAGTGCGGCGACGCCTTCGAGGTCGACGATGCGCAGCAGCGGGTTGGTCGGCGTCTCGACCCACAGCATTTTCGTCTCGGGCCGGATCGCGGCCTCGACGGCGGCGAGGTCGGTGAAGTCGACGAACGAGACCTGCAGATTGGCCGAGCGTTTGCGCACCCGCTCCATCAACCGGAACGAGCCGCCATAGATGTCGTCGGTGGCGACGATGTGAGCGCCGGAATCGAGCAGCTCCAGCACGGTGGCGATCGCCGCCAGGCCGGACGCGAAGGCAAAGGCGGCCGAGCCGCTTTCGAGGTCGGCCACGGCGCGCTCGAAGGCAAAGCGCGTCGGGTTCTGGCTGCGGGCATATTCAAAGCCCTTGTGCACGCCGGGCGACTGCTGGGCAAAGGTCGAGGTGGCGTAGATCGGCACCATCACCGCGCCGGTCAGCGGGTCGTGGCTCTGGCCGCCATGGATGGTGCGCGTCGAGAAAGCCAGACGGTTCTTGCCCGGTGGTGGTGTTTCAGCGGTCATCGTGCGCGCCTCAGATGGTTGATCAGGTCGATGCGGGTAATCAGCCCGACGAACTCGTCGCCGTCGAAGATGATGGCGACCTCGTTGCGGTCGAAGACCGGCAGCAGCGCATCCAGCGTCTGGCTGGCCTGCAGCGTGTGCAGATTGGAGGTCATGGCCGTGCGGACCGGGCCGTTGAAGCGCTCCCAGCGTCCGTCATAGGGGCCGTCGACCTTGGCCAGGATGTCGCTTTCGTCGACGATGCCGACGAGCTTGCCATTGTCGAGCACCGGCAGCTGCGAGACATCGGAACGGCGCATGCGGCCATAGGCGTTGAGCAGGCTTTCGTCCGGGCCGACATAGACGGTGTCGCCGGTGCGGTGCGAGCGCATCACCAGATCGCGCAGATCGCCATGCTGCTCGTGCTCGGCAAGGCCCTGCTCGGCCAGCCAGAAATCGTCGAACACTTTCGACAGGTATTTGTTGCCGCTGTCGCAGACGAAGGTGACAACGCGTTTGGGCACCGTCTGCTCGCGGCAATAGCGCAGCGCGGCGGACAAAAGCGTGCCCGAGGATGAGCCGGCGAGGATACCTTCCTTCGACAAGAGGTCGCGCACCGCCAGCATGCTCTGCTTGTCGGGGATCGAATAGGCCTTCTTGACCAGCGACAGATCGGCGTTGGGCGGCACGAAATCCTCGCCGATGCCTTCGACGGTCCAGCTGCCGGCCTCTTCCATCTTGCCGGTCTTGATCAGCGGCGCCAGCACCGAGCCGACCGGATCGGCCAGCACCATTTCGGTCTTCGGCGACACTTTGGCGAAGTAGCGGCCAAGCCCGGTCAGCGTACCGCCGGAGCCGACGCCGACGACCACCGCATCGACGTCACCGTCGAGCTGCGAAAAGATCTCCGGACCGGTGGTGGTCTCATGCGCCAGCGGATTGGCCGGGTTGGCGAACTGGTTGGCATAGAAGGCGCCGGGCGTTTCCGCCGCGATCTTCTCGGCCATGTCCTGGTAATATTCGGCATGGCCCTTGCCGACATCGGAGCGCGTCATGCGCACCTCGGCGCCGAGCGCGCGCAGATGCTGGATCTTTTCGCGCGACATCTTGTCTGGCACGACCAGCACGATGCGGTAGCCCTTGGGGATGCCGACCTGGGCAAGGCCGAGGCCGGTATTGCCGGCGGTCGCCTCGACGATGGTGCCGCCGCGCCGAAGCTTGCCCTGCTTTTCAGCCGCGGCGATCATCGACAGCGCGATACGGTCCTTGATCGAGCCGCCCGGGTTCTGGCTTTCAAGCTTGATGAACAGCCGGCATTTGCCGGTGTCGAATTTGGTCAGTTCGACAACCGGCGTCTGGCCGATCAGGTCGAGGACGGATTTGTAGGGCGGACGCAGGCGGGACAATTCGTCGGCTGCGGCGATCTCGTGCTCGCTCATATCGATGCTCCATGACCAAGCGACCGCCTCTGGGCAGGGCGGCAGCGTATCCTCTTTTCCAGCCCTTTGCAGTCGGAAAGAAGATAGATCGTGCCAATCAACCGGCCAGATGCGGAATGAAATTCCGGGTTTGGGTTGGCAAGTGTCGCTTCGAAGTCCGGCGAACCCTCCGCGCGTTCGTCATCCTAGGGTCTCCGCGACGTCGCTTCGCTCCTGCTCCGCCCTAGGATGACGACGGCGTTGGGGTTTGCGCGGAGCTCTCATCCCAGCAGCTGCTTGCTCAGCCTCGCACACTGCACGCGGATATCGGGAATGGCGTCGATCTCGAAGAAGGTGCCGCGCGTCAGCGGGCCGACGGCGAGGATCTTGGCCGAGATGGTTCCGTCGCCGGCGATGATCTCGCATTTGGCCGATACATCGAGGCCGATGCGCAGCGGATCCGGCCGTGCCAGACCGCGGTCGACCAGCGAGCGCACGACGCTGTTCGATGAGGTCGAGATGTCCCTCACGATACCAGAGCAATCGTAGATGCGGGCGACCTCGAAGGTCTCGAGACGCTGCGTGTGGCGTGACTGGACCTGGACGGTGAATTCGCCGTTGCGCGCGATGTCGACGACGCGGCCGGCGACCAGGCGAATGCGGCCGGATTGCACGGCTTCGGTGACACGGGTGTAGACCTCGGGCGCCATGCGATGGCGGTGGATGTCCCACCAGGCCTTGGTGTGCTCGACGAAGCGGCGCTTGGCGGAAGCCGGCCAGTTCTGCCAGATCTTCTGGTTGAACGGCCGCAGGCCGTCGACGACGTCGCGCCAGTCGATGCCGGCCTTCTGGTTTTCCTTGATCAGGTCGCGGAACCAGCCGACGAAATAGGAGAGCTGGGTGCCGAGCGGAATGTCGGCGACGTCGAGCTTGATCGGATTGCCCTTGCGATGCGGCGAGGGCAACAGGCCGCGCCGCGACACAGCTATGATGTCGCCGCGATGGCCGCGCTGTTCCAGCGCCAGGAAGGCATCGACCATGCTCAGGCCGGTGCCCAGCACCATGACGCCGGCGTCGGTCGGAAGTGCTGTATCGGCTTCCGATCCCATCCTGATGGCATGGCCTTGCGCCGGCTCCTCGTCGTGGCCGGTGGCCAGCACGGCGAGATGCGCAACGACGCTGGTGCCGTTGGCCAGCGCCACTTCGACACCGGATGCGGTGGGCGTGATCGAGAGGCTTTCCTCGCGGATCAACCGAAGCCGCCCGGTCTGCTTTTCGCGCGCCTGCAGCTCGTCGAGCAACTCGCCGAGGTAACGGGCATAGATGCTGCGCGGCGCATAGAAGGGCGCCTGCTCGGCCGTTGCCAGGCCGCGCTCCTGCAGCCAGCGCCAGAAATTGCCGGGATCGTCGGCATAGGCGCTCATGCCGGCGGCGCTGACATTCAAGACATGCGCCGACAGCAGTGTCGAATAGGCGATGCCCTGGCCGAAATGCGGGCGCCTTTCGATCAGCGTGACACGCAGGTCGGGATTGGGCGACTTCAGGAGATGCGCGGCCAGCACGACGCCGCTGGCGCCGCCGCCGACAATGATGATGGAGTTGGCGCGCCCGGTCATAGGCGTGCCTTCGCTCTGCGCAACGCCAGTGTCAGGCCTGGACCTTCACCGCGACCGGCAGATCGCCGATGTCCCTCGCGACCGACAGGTCGTCGAGAGAGATATCGCGCATTTCGGCGAGGCTGCGCTGATCGAGCACCTCGGCGATCGCCTGCCGGACCTCGAGCATCAGATGTCGGACTTGGCATGTCGCCTCGTTGCAATCTTCACAGCGCTGGTACTGGGTGCGGCTGGCGCAGGGGATCGGCGCCAGCGGGCCGTCGAGGACGCGCACCACATGGCCGACCTTGATCTCATCGGCGGGGCGCGCCAGGCGATAGCCGCCATCCTTGCCCTTGCGGCTCTGGACGAAGCCGGCATTGCGCAACTCGCCCAGGATGGCGTCGAGAAATTTCTTCGGGATGTTGTTGCCGGTGGCGACGTCGTTGACGAAGGCGAGCTGTCCGGCCGGCAAGCGCGCGAGGTGGACAAGCGCCTTGAGGCCGTACTTACCTTTTTTGGTGAGCATGAGATCAAAATTTCTCTGGCATGCGACGGCATGGAACCATCGGTTGCAAAACGCCTGGCGGGCGTTGCCGCCGCGTCCAAGCCCGCATGACACATAAATTCTAGTGACATGATGTACAAGCCGAGAACTGCTGATTTTGCTTCGTTTTCAAGCCGCTGCAGCGATTTTGACCGGCCTTTGTGCCCTAGAGAGCACAAAAATACGCTTTGACGGCAGCGAGATGGCAAATGGTCCTCCAACTGGCGTCGACTCACGCAACGGCAAAAGCCGATCCGGGTCGCGAGCGATCATGGTGATGGAGTGGCCGCTCATCGTCGCCTCCAGTTCCCTCATGTCGATAAGATTACTATACTTACCTCCGATCACGCGGAACATGTTTCCAAATCGTTGGCTATTTGAGGCATGAATTTGCCTGGCAGAGGTTAGAAGCAGGAAATCTAGTTCGCGGTGGGGGGGTAGGCGCAGCCATCGCAGCAGCTCAGGAGGTTAAAGGCCGGTGGGCCAGCGCCCCCCTCTGGCCTGCCGGCCATCTCCCCCTCAAGTGGGGAGATTGGACGTCACGACCGCTTTCGCCCCATCTCTACCGTCAACGAGAAAAGCGCTGAAGCCGAAACTGCCAATCTCCCCACTTGAGGGGGAGATGTCCGGCAGGACAGAGGGGGGCGCTGTC
>NZ_RZPQ01001480.1:0-411 GCF_003999135.1 Mesorhizobium sp. M7A.F.Ca.CA.004.06.1.1
GTGCAGGCCGTGCTGGACGGCATGGCGGCACGCGGCTTCGGACGCATCGTCAACATCACATCGCTGTCGGTCTATGTGCCCATTCCCGGCCTCGACCTGTCGTCCGGCGCGCGTGCCGGCCTGACCTCGTTCCTTGCCGGCGTGGCCAGAACGGTGATCGACCGCAACGTGACCATCAACAGTCTTTTGCCGGGCAAACTCGACACCGACCGGCTGCGCGGCCCGCACGAGGCCGGCACCATCGAGGATCCTGCCGCAGCCGCTGCACGCAAGACCCGCATCAGCGCTGATGTTCCGGCCAAGCGGCTCGGCACGCCGGAAGAATTCGGCCAGATCTGCGCCTTCCTGTGCTCGGTCCATGCGGGCTATCTGACCGGGCAGAACATACCGGTCGATGGTGGTCTCTACGTC
>NZ_RZPQ01001481.1:0-409 GCF_003999135.1 Mesorhizobium sp. M7A.F.Ca.CA.004.06.1.1
GTTCACGACGACATGCAGATAGGGCAATTTGTGCTGTGCGCCGACCGCCAGTTCCTCGATCATGAACTGGAAATCATAGTCGCCCGACAGCGCCACGATGGTGCGGTCGGGATCGGCGGCGCGCACGCCAAGGGCTGCCGGCAAGGTCCAGCCAAGCGGGCCGGCCTGGCCGCAATTGATCCAGTTGCGCGGCTTGTAGACATGCAGGAACTGCGCGCCGGCGATCTGCGACAGGCCGATCGTGGTGACATAGGTGACGTCGCGGCCGAACGCCTTGTTCATCTCCTCATAGACACGCTGCGGCTTCAGCGGCACCTGGTCGAAATGCGTCTTGCGCTTCATCGTCTTCTTGCGGGCCTGGCATTCCTTCGCCCAGCCGGACCAGTCGCGCAGTCTGCCTGATGTCTTC
>NZ_RZPQ01001482.1:0-409 GCF_003999135.1 Mesorhizobium sp. M7A.F.Ca.CA.004.06.1.1
GTGATGGACCTTGCGGTCGGCGTCATCATCGGCGCGGCCTTCGGCAAGATCGTCGATTCCCTTGTCAACGACATCATCATGCCGATCGTCGGTGCGATTTTCGGCGGATTGGACTTCAACAACTATTTCTTCGGATTGTCCTCAGCCGTCAACGCGACCTCGCTGGCCGATGCCAAGAAGCAGGGCGCGGTCTTTGCCTATGGCAGCTTCATCACCGTGGCTCTGAACTTCCTCATCCTCGCTTTCATCATCTTCCTGATGGTCAAGGCGGTGAACAACATGCGCAAGCGGCTTGAGCGCGAGAAGCCCGCTGCACCGGCCGCTCCGCCGCCTGCCGACGTCGCGCTGCTCACCGAAATTCGCGATCTGCTCGCCCGGCGCTGACCACGGGCGGCCTTTGCTGGACCAA
>NZ_RZPQ01001483.1:0-404 GCF_003999135.1 Mesorhizobium sp. M7A.F.Ca.CA.004.06.1.1
ATCATGAACAATGCATGGAAGTTCGCGGGCTACGATCGACCAGGCGGCGAGGCCGCGCGGCGTATCGCACAGGCCAACTCGTTCGCATCGCGGTTCAGCGGTTCCACTTCGGACCCGGTGCAAGTGGCGAGCCTTGACCCAGCCTCGGGCATGGCACCCGCAGGCACCGCCGTCGCCAACGCCCTTGCTTCTCCCGCAGCCTCCGCACCGCAGCAGACACCCGCGCAAGCCTTGTCTGGCGCGCCGCAACAAGCTGGCGTCCAGTCGCCGCGTGCGGTTGATAGTGGCGGCATCCCGCAGAGGGGCGCTGTGCTTGCCGGCGGTCCTGGTGCGGCGCCAGGCCCGCAGGGCGTGCAGGTTGCGGGCGGTGGCCCAACCGGTCAGCAGCGCATGCAGGCGGCGAC
>NZ_RZPQ01001484.1:0-404 GCF_003999135.1 Mesorhizobium sp. M7A.F.Ca.CA.004.06.1.1
CGACATCAGCTTCGCCGATGCCTGGCTGACGCCGACACGGTTCATCTTCAACAATTTCCGCGCCATGACGGGACGCCACGACCTGCTCGACGCCTATCCCAAATTCGACGCCTACCAGCAGATCGCCTCGCAACACCCGGCATTGTCGCGGGTGTGGGGCGAGATGACCGATGGTTTGAAGATTTTTCTGTCCGAGCTTGAGATGGGTGCCGCTTGATCAGACGCAAGACGATCGCGCTGGTCGCCGCGGCGGGCTTTGTGCTGGCGTCCTGCCAGTCGACGCCAAAGAGCACGCCTGTTCCCTCAGGCAAAAGTGCTGCGCTGCTGGTCATGGAGCAAGTGGCGATCGCTGCCCACAAATGCTGGATCGCCAGCAAGGACCCGGCCTTCAAACCGTACCAGAT
>NZ_RZPQ01001485.1:0-404 GCF_003999135.1 Mesorhizobium sp. M7A.F.Ca.CA.004.06.1.1
GAACGGCGCGGCGACGGTGGCGGGACCAGGTGGAAATGTCGAAGGCTGTGCAAAACCGGCTCGGGCTGGCTGCGTTCCGGCCGGGTTGCCCTACTCGTGCCTTAGCGCGTCGATCGGATCGAGCCTGGCGCCGCGCAATGCCGGGAAGAAGCCGAACACCATGCCGATCAGGGCGGAAAAGCCGACGGCGAGCAGGATCACCGCCGGGCTCGGCGCGAACGGGATGGTCAGCGTCACCGCGGCGAGGCCGGCCAGCGCCAGCCCGATCAGGATGCCGATAATGCCGCCGAGCAGCGACAGCACCGTGGCCTCGACCAGGAACTGGATGAGGATGTGCTTTTCATGCGCGCCGATGGCCAGCCTGATGCCGATCTCGCGGGTGCGTTCGGTGACCGACACCAGCA
>NZ_RZPQ01001486.1:0-403 GCF_003999135.1 Mesorhizobium sp. M7A.F.Ca.CA.004.06.1.1
CTTCGGTGTTGCGCAGGCTTTCGACCGAAGCCCGGACCTGCGCTTCGGCGGCAGCGACATTGTTCCTGGTCTGAAAGCCGTCGAACAGCGTCTGGTCGATCTGGACGCCAAAATTGCCGGTGGTCAGCCGCACGCTTGAATTGGTGCCGTTGAGATGGCTGCTCGAATAATCGATATTCGCCGAGCCGGTGACAACCGGACGGTAGCCCGACTTGGCGATGGCGACGCCCTCGTCGGTGACGCGAACGCCAGCGCGGGATGCATTCAGCGAAGAATTGTACTGGTAGGCCTTCGCAAGCGCGCCGGAGATGGTTTCGGCTGAAGCGGCCAGTGGGGACAGCATGGTCGCCGAGACGAGAACGGCGGTGAAAAGTGACTTGCGAAAAGACGGCACGGTTAAACC
>NZ_RZPQ01001487.1:0-402 GCF_003999135.1 Mesorhizobium sp. M7A.F.Ca.CA.004.06.1.1
CTGGCGCTGTCGCCATGGACGGCAGCGGACGCAACTCGCCTTTCGCCGCCGCCCTGCTGCGCCACATCGCCGAGCCCGGCCAGCGCCTTCGCCGAGCGCGTGGTGGCGGTGCGGCTGAGACTGCGGGCAAACGGATTGTTGCGGCAGGCATCGAGAAACACCAGGCTGACCTTGGTCTGCTGTTCCATGATGTCGAGGACTTCGTCGATCGGCACTGCTTCGAGCTGCAACTTGACGGGCACGTCCAGCCTGGCGTCGACCGGCACGATGTAGTTGCGCCCGTCGACCTGCAGGCCGTGGCCGGCATAGTAGAAAAGCCCGACGCCGGCGCCCTGGAGCGCATCGGAAAACGCGCCGATGCTGCGTTCGAGTTCACGCTTGCCGAGATCATTGCCCTCGATC
>NZ_RZPQ01001488.1:0-402 GCF_003999135.1 Mesorhizobium sp. M7A.F.Ca.CA.004.06.1.1
ACGACCGCCGGGGACAAAACGGGTCCCGATGCAAGCGTTGCCAGGAGAAACGCGCCGCGGCCGCAGAACATCGCGAATGGCACATGGAAGATGTGGTAATTCCAGGGATTGCTGGTGATCTCGCGCGCTGCCGCCAGATAGATGACGATGGCCGCAGCCAGCCAAACATAAGGGATGGCCGAAAGAGTGCGTTGCTTGGGGTCTTCGACGGGTCTGGGCGGCAGCCAGAAGCCGATCGCGATCAGCACCATGAACGGATAGCCGTAGAACCACCAGACTGAGGTGTTCCATACGGATTTGAAGTAGAAGCTGTTCCTGAAGAATGTCCAGAAACCGGAATCCCAGATATAGCCGCTGCTCGTGACATGAAACGGCGGATAGCTGCGGTCGAGATAAACGGCC
>NZ_RZPQ01001489.1:0-401 GCF_003999135.1 Mesorhizobium sp. M7A.F.Ca.CA.004.06.1.1
CGATGGACTGGTGTCGCTGAAGTTCGATGGACAGAAGCAGCCGATCGACGTGCACCTGAACGGCTGCAACGAAATGGTCTGTGTCGGCATGTTGCCGGTCGGCCCCGTCATGCGCCGACAGATCTCGCAGAATGCGACACCGGCGATCTCCTATTCGACAGTCGACGGCCAGACGATCACCGTGACTGCAACGCTCAAGGGGCTGTCAGAGGCCCTTTCACCACTCAAATAATCGGGGCATCACCATGAGCCAGCAGGACCAGTTCACGTCCGCGAAACGCACTCCGGCCGTCGAGGCGGATCGGCAGAGGCGGGCCCAGCCCCCAAGGCGGCGCTGGCCACGCGTGGCCGGATATTCATTGCTGGGATTGGTCGTGGCGGGACTTGGCTTCGCCGCCGGG
>NZ_RZPQ01000148.1:0-9665 GCF_003999135.1 Mesorhizobium sp. M7A.F.Ca.CA.004.06.1.1
GCTACAATTCGATCGGCATCGTCTCATCCGGAGGCGCCGGCATGGCGCTGGCGCAGTGGATCAACGATGGCGAAGCCCCCTTCGACCTGTGGGAAGTCGACATCCGCCGCGCACAGCCGTTCCAGAAGAACCGCCGCTACCTCAAGGAGCGCGTCTCCGAAACGCTCGGCCTGCTCTATGCCGACCATTTCCCCTACCGCCAGATGGCGACCTCGAGGAATGTCAGGCGTTCGCCGCTGCACGAGCATCTGAAGGCGCGCGGCGCCGTTTTCGGCGAAGTCGCCGGTTGGGAGCGCGCCAATTGGTTCGCACGCGAGGGCCAGGAGCGCGAATACCGCTATCCCTGGAAGCGCCAGAACTGGTTCGACAACCAGCGCGAAGAACACCTCGCGGTCAGGAATGGCGTCGGCCTGTTCGACATGACCTCGTTCGGCAAGATCCGTGTCGAGGGCCGCGACGCTCGGCACTTCCTGCAAAGACTATGCGCCAACGACATGGACGTCGCCCCGGGCAAGATCGTCTACACCCAGATGCTCAACCAGCGCGGCGGCATCGAGAGCGACCTGACGGTCTCGCGGCTGTCGGAAACGGCTTTCTTCCTCGTCGTCCCCGGCGCCACGCTGCAGCGCGACCTGGCTTGGTTGCGCAAGCACGTCGCCGACGAGTTCGTCGTCATCACCGACGTGACGGCGGCCGAAAGCGTGCTCTGCCTGATGGGCCCGGACGCGAGAAAGCTGATCCAGAAGGTCAGCCCCAACGATTTTTCCAATGATAAAAATCCGTTCGGCACGTTCCAGGAGATCGAGATCGGCATGGGCCTGGCCCGCGCGCATCGCGTCACCTATGTCGGCGAACTCGGCTGGGAACTCTATGTCTCGACCGACCAGGCGGCTCATGTCTTCGAGGCGATCGAGGAGGCAGGTGCGGATGTCGGCCTGAAACTCTGCGGCCTGCACACGCTGGATTCCTGCCGCATCGAAAAGGCCTTCAGGCATTTCGGCCACGACATCACCGATGAAGACAATGTGCTGGAAGCCGGCCTTGGCTTCGCGGTGAAGACCGCCAAGGGCGACTTCATCGGCCGCGAAGCCGTGCTGCGCAAGAAGGAAGCCGGCCTGTCACGCCGGCTCGTTCAGTTCCGTCTGAAGGATCCAGAGCCCCTGCTCTTCCACAACGAGGCGATCCTGCGCGACGGCAAGATCGTCGGCCCGATCACTTCAGGCAATTACGGCCATCATCTCGGCGGCGCCGTTGGGCTGGGCTATGTGCCTTGCAAGGGCGAGAGCGAGGCGGATGTGCTGGCCTCAACCTACGAGATCGAGATCGCCGGCGAGCGCTTTGCGGCGGAAGCGTCGCTGAAGCCGATGTATGATCCGAAGTCAGAACGGACAAGGATGTAGCACCCCTCTTCCTTCGCCCCGTTTACGGGGAGAAGGTGGCCCGAAGGGCCGGATGAGGGGCGGCGCCAACCTCTGCAATGTTCGTGCTGCCCCTCATCTGCCTGCAGGCATCTTCTCCCCGTGGAGCGGGGAGAAGGACGCCAATTCCCTCAAAACCGCTCCAACTTCGCCCGCACCTTCGCCAGAAACGCCGCCCGCGTTGCCGGCGTCGAGGCATCCATCAGATAGTGCGCCAGGAAAAACGTCCGGCAGCGCGTCGCGCACAGCGCCCGCATGCCGCGCAGCAGGGTCTTGCGTCCCGGCTGGCCGACGACGACGCTCCACCAGGTCGGCGCGCCGCAGGTTGTGATGACGCCGACCTTGGTCACATGCGTCATCAGCGACTTGATCCGTCCCTTGCCGGCCGGCAGCTTGAAGGCGACGTCCGTCGCCCACACCCGGTCGAGCCAGCCCTTCAGCATCGCTGGCAGCCCGTACCACCATGTCGGATAGACGAACAGGATCGCCTCGGCCCAGTTGAGCAGTTCGAAGTGCGGCTTCAGTGCCGGGTCCTGCGGCGCCTGGTCATTGTAGGAGCGCCGCTCATCGCAGCCCATCACCGGGTCGAATTTCTCCGCATAGAGGTCGAGCAGCCGCACCTCCCAGCCTCGTCGCGTCAGCACGTCCACGGCGGTGTCGCGGATGGCCGCGCAAAAGCTCTCGGGCACCGGATGGCAGTAAACCACCAGCGCGCGCATCAGAAGGCATCCATGCTGGCCGCGACCTTGGTCATGAAGGCCTTGCGCGTTTGGTCGGTAGACAGGTTCATCGCGTAGTACGCGAGATAGCTCACCGGCGCGCCCGGTTTTACGGTGGCGCGCAGCATGCGCTTGATCAGCTTGCGTGGCGGATCGCCCATCAGCATGGCGCGGAACCGGCTGCCGCCATAGGTGGTCACCGCTGCAACCTTGCGTATGTTGTGCAGAGACGGCTGCGCCTTGCCATCGACCAGTTTGAACGACACGCCGGGCAGGAAGACGCGATCGAAAAAGCCTTTCAGGATCGCTGGAAAGCCATAGTTCCAGACCGGATAGGAAAGCACCAGCGCATCGGCGCGCAGCAGGCGTTCGACATAAGGCGCGGCAGCGTCAGCGGCGCCGCGTTGGCTGTGGTAGTCCAGTCTTTCCTGGCGCGTCATCCGCGGATCGAAATCCTCCGCGTAGAGATCGCAGTCGTCCACCGCATGGCCCGCCGCTGTCAGCCGCTCTACGATCATGCGGTGCAGGCCGGCATTGAAGCTGGTCTCGACCGGATGGGCGTAAAGGACGAGGATGTTCATCGGAGGACATCCTGCAGGTCAGCGCGAGGCACCCCCCTCTGCCCTGCCGGGCATCTCCCCCTCAAGGGGGAAGATTGGCGGTTTCCGCGTTGCTGCCTATCTGCGACGTTGATGGTTAGCGAAAGCAGCGCGGCAGTCTGATCTCCCCCCTTGAGGGGGAGATGGCCGGCAGGCCAGAGGGGGGTGCAGCGCCACACGCTGGTCATCAGCTTGCCCTCTGCAGCCCCTTGAAAAGGAATGTCCGGCCCGACCGGTAGTCATAGTCCGGGTTCTCCCAGGCGATCATCTTGCCGGGGTTGAGCAGGCCTTGCGGATCGGTTTCGCGCTTGAAGGCAAGCTGCACCGCGTCGGTCTGCTTCATGCCGCCCTCTTCCAGCGTGTAGCGATGCGGGTTGAAGATCGGGCAGCCATTCGCTTCATGCAGACGCACGATCTCGTCGAGCCGCGCCTCGGTGGTGAACTTGACCAGCGGCAGGCCGAAGCAGGTGATGTTGCCGTCCAGCCGTACGAACTCCAGATGCGAGAACACCTCGCCGGGAAACATCGCATCCATCTTCTCGACCAGCGCCAGCTGGTTGGGAAAGGGATAGAGCGACTGCAGATAGGTAATCGAAGGATCGACGCGCAGCGCCCTCAGCGTGGTGTGGTTCCAGGCCAATTCATAGGCCGGCGGCAGGCCCTTTTTCTCGTCCGGCGTCGCCGTGGCCGCATTGTAGATCACCTCGCCACCGGCACGGCGGGTGAAGGCAAGGAAAGCGTCCAGCCCGTGCCGCGCCACCATGACGACGCAGATGCTTTGCCCTTCCCGGAGGAACTTCTGGTGCCGCTTGAAATAGAGTTGCGGCACGGGTGCGGCTATCGGCGTGATCAGCTTGGTCAGGATACCGTCCTGACATGCCAGCGCATTGCCATACCGGGCGACATCCATGAAAGCGTCGAAGCCAACGATGACATCGATCCATTCATAGGCCGCGGTCAGCGGCATCTCGACCTCCGATATGATGCCGTTGGTGCCATAGGCGTGGGTGACCTTGTGCAGATCCTCGCCGGTGAGTTCGAGCGCTTTCGGTTCGGCCTCCATCGTCACCACACGCAGGCGCAGCACATTGCCGAAATCGCGCAGGCCGCCGAAATTGATCGAACCGACGCCGCCCGAACCGCCGGCGATGAAGCCGCCGATCGAAGCGGTGTTGTAGGTGGACGGCGACAGCCGCAGTTCCTGCCCGGAATGCGCCCGCGTTGCCTTGTCGATATCGGCCAGGATGGCCCCCGGCCCGGTCACCACGCGACCTGGCGCGATCGACTTGATCTCGTTCATCTCGGCAAGGTTGAGCACGACGCCGCCGGAGAGCGGCATCGCCTGGCCGTAATTGCCGGTGCCGCTGCCGCGCGGCGTCACCGGCACGCCATGGCGGTGACAGGCGGCAAGCACGCGGATCAGTTCGGCCTCGTTCTTCGGCGTCACGATCAGGTCGCCGGTGACATGGTCCAACTGCTGCTTCAACACCGGGCTGTACCAGTAGAAATCGCGGCTCTTCTGCTGGACGATGGCCGGATTGTCGTCGACCTTCAGGCCTTCGAGATCGCGTTTGAGCGCCGAAACGTCCATTATCCCACCATCAGTTCGTCGAGTTCGGCATAGTCGGGCAATTGCCGGTCGATCGCCTTGCCGCCGCGCACCACGATGCGATCCGATTCGGGTCGCGAGAGCAATTCCGTCCAGCTTCGGCCTTTGAACAGGATGAAATCGGCATCGCCGCCGGCGGCAAGCGTGCCGAAGCCATCAAGCCGCATCACCTTGGCCGGCGTCGCGGTGACCGCTTGCGGCCAGTCGGCGACCGGATGGTCCAAATGCAGGATGCGCGTCGCCATGCGGTAGACCTCCAGCATGTCGAGATCGCCATAGGCGTAGAAGGGATCACGCGTGTTGTCGGAAGCGACTGCCACCGGAATGCCCCTCGCCTTCATCTCGTGCAGCAGCGTCACACCGCGCCAGCGCGGCGTGGTTTGGTCGCCGCGCCGGTCCTGCAGATAGAGATTGCACATCGGCAGCGAGACGACGGCGAGCCCGGCCTTCGCCACTTTGTCCAGCGTATCGAGCACATCGAGGTCCGGCTGGCGCGCGAGCGAGCAGCAATGGCCGACGAGGATCTTTCCTTCGAAACCGTTCCAGAGAGCGGCCTCGGCGATCTTCTTCAACGATATGGCGGAGATATCATCGGTCTCGTCGGCATGGAAATCGAGATCGAGGCCATGCTTGATCGCTTGCGCGAAGACATGGTCGAGCAGTTCTTCGAGGTCCGGCACCATATAGGTGACGACACCGAGCACGCCCTTTGCCGCGGCAACCCTTTTTGCCAGTCTGTCGAACCACTTTTTGTCGCGCACGCCTTCGATGCCGAGCAAACAGGCGCCCTGCAATTCGATACGGCCGCACCATGCCTCGCGCATCGTCTCGAACACTGGCCAGGAGATCTCCTCCTGCGGCGCGACGCTGTCGATGTGGGTGCGCAGCGCCCGGGTGCCATGGGCGTAGGCGCAGCGCAGTGAAAAATCCATCCGCCGCGCCAAATCCTCGGCGCTCCAGCGTGCCACGCGATCGGCTCCGGCGGCATTCAGCGCGCCCATGAAGGTGCCATCGGGATTTGGTTTCCGCGGCCAGATATGGCCTTTGTCGATATGCGTGTGGCAGTCGACGAAGCATGGGAGGATTATACGGCCGGCGAGGTCAATCGCATCGGCGGATCGGCCATGCGCGGTGATGCTGGAAATCTTCCCGTCGGCCACAGCGATGTCGGCAAGCCCGAAGCCGTCAGCATCGAAGGGCGCGGAAAGGCCTGGTGCCAGTGAGCGATGAAGGCGAACATTGGCGAGATGGTAAGAGCCGAAGGTTGGTATCAAGCGTTGCCCCCCTCTGTCCTGCCGGACATCTCCCCCTCAAGGGGGGAGATTGGCAGCGTCCGCGCCGGATCTTTTTTTTCAACGTTGGAGATTGGCGAAGGTCGTGACAACAGCCAATCTCCCCCCTTGAGGGGGAGATGTCCGGCAGGACAGAGGGGGGCGCTTCGCGCCAACCTTTCAGTCATCCTAGCGCTCCTGCTTCAGCGCGCTTTCGTGCCAGCGCCGCAAAATGAGATGCGAAATCAGCGACAGCACGAGGAAGATCAAAATGCCGGTCAGCGAGATCAGGAACAGCGCCGCGAACAGCCGCGGCGCGTTGAGCCGGTAGCCGGCCTCGATGATGCGCGAGGCAAGGCCGGACGACTGGCCGGTGGTGCCGGCGACGAACTCCGCCACCACCGCGCCGATCAGCGACAGGCCTCCGGCGATCTTCAGCCCACCGAGGAAATAGGGCATCGCGGCCGGCAGCCTGAGATAGCGCAGTTGCTGCCAGCGCGTCGCGCCGTTGAGCTTGAACATGTCGCGCAGATTGCGGTCGACGGAGTTGAGGCCAAGCGTGGTGTTGGACAGGATCGGAAAGAAGGCGACGATCCAGGCGCACAGCAGAAGCTTGGTCGTCTGGTCGTTCACATAGATGTTGATCAGCGGAAAGATCGCCACGATCGGCGTCACCTGCAGCACGATGGCGAAGGGGAAGAACGACATCTCCACCCATTTCGATTGTGCGAACAGCACCGCCAGCCCGACCCCGCCGATGACCGCCAGAGCCAGGCTGAGGAAGGTGATGCGCAAGGTCACCAGCAGCGAGGAAAACAGCAAGCCGGCATCGTTGTAGAGTGTCCACAGAACCACGCCCGGGCGTGGCAGGATGTATTGCGGAATCTCATTCCAGACGCAGATGCGATCCCACAGCCAGATCGCCAGGATCATGATCGCCAGCGGCAGCACCCATCGGCCGATCCGCTCGAACCGCGCCTGGCGCACGCGGCGCGCCTCCTCGGGGTCGAGTTCGAGCGCCCGCTCGTCAATGGCCGTCATGATGCGCGCCTGCTGTTGAATTGATGGCCTTGACCAGCACATCGGAAGCCTGACGGCACAGTGCCGCATAGTCGGGCGAGGTGCGAAACGCCTCATCGCGCGGATAGGAGGCCTCGATGGCAAGTTCGTCGAACACCCGGCCCGGCCGCGCCGCCATGACAACGACGCGGTTGGACAGGAACACGCTTTCAAAGACGCTGTGGGTGACGAAGACGACGGTGAAGCGTTCGTCCTGCCACAGTTCCAGGAGATCATTGTTGAGCTTGAAGCGGGTGATCTCGTCGAGTGCCGCGAACGGTTCGTCCATCAGCAGCACGCGCGGTTTGGTCACCATGGCGCGTGCGATCGAGACGCGCATCTTCATGCCGCCGGACAGTTCGCGCGGCACCGCGTCTTCGAAACCGGTCAGGTGAACCCGCGCCAGCATTTCCGTCACCGCAGGTGCCGCCTTGGCACGGGAAATACCTTTCAGCCGCAGCGGCAGCCAGACATTGTCGAAGATGTTGGCCCAGGGCAGCAGCGTCGGCTCCTGAAAGACGAAGCCGATGTTCGAGCGGTCAGCTGAGCCGCCGCCGCGCCAGTCGAGCACGCCGGAGGTCGGCGTCGACAGGCCGGCGATCAGCCGCAGCGCCGTCGACTTGCCGCAACCCGACGGCCCGAGCAGGCTGAGGAAATCGCCTTCCCTGATGGTCAGGTCGACATCGTTGAGCGCCGTCACGCCGTTGGAGAAAACCTTGCCGACGCCACGCAGCGCCAGAAGCGTCGGGGCCGCACCCGATGCAGCCGGCGCTTGCGCCACCTTTTCCCTTATCATACCGGGACCGGCCTATTTCTTCAGCTCGAGCCCGACGCCTTTGTTGATGAAGGTCAGCGTGTAGGCCTTCTTGATGTCGATGCCGGCTGGCGTGACCTTGGCCTTGACCATCTTGTCGTAGAAATTCTTGATCCGCTCGTCGGTCATGGCGCCGATGCCGAGCTTTTCGGTGTCGCCGGAATCGGCAAGGCCGAACTTCTTCATCTGCTCGATCGAGAACGCGATCTGCTCGTCGCTCATATCGGGATTGTCTTTCTTGATCATGTCGTTGGCGGCCTTGTTGTCGCCGTACAGATATTTGTACCAGCCCTTGGCCGAGCCATCGACGAAGCACTGGACCACCTCCGGCTTCTTGTCGATCGTATCCTGCATCACCTCGATCGTCGTCGAATAGGTGTCCCAGCCATAGTCGGCGAGCAGGAACTGGTTCGGCACGAAGCCGCCTTCCTTCTTGACCGCGAACGGCTCCGAGGTGACGTAGCCCTGCTGGATCGACTTCTTGTTGGCGAGGAAGGGAGCGGTGTTGTAGGTGTAGGGCGCGCGCTTGGAAGCGTCGAAGCCGAGTTCGATGACCATCCACTGGAAGAAGGTCTGCACGCCCTCGTCGCCCAATATGTACTGGTCGGCGTTCTTCAGGTCCTCCCATTTGTCGAGCCCTTCGCCGGGGTGGGACATGATGACCTGCGGGTCCTTCTGGAAGTCCGCCGCCACCACGCGCATGGGAATGCCTTGCTGGACGGCATCGAAAGCCGACAGCAGATTGCCGCCCATGTAGAAATCGATCTTGCCGGCCAGCAGCAGCGGTCGGCCGCTGACCTGCGGACCGCCCTGCATGATGGTGACGTCGAGGCCGCAGGCGGCGTAGGTGCCGTCCGCCACGGACTGATAATATCCACCATGCTCCGGCTGGGCCAACCAGTTGGTGCCGAAGGTGACTTTCTCATTCGCAGCAGCACCCAGCGTGCTGGCTGCAAGCAGGGCCACCGCCGCCACCGAGATCTTCTGTTTTCCGTACATCCACACCACCCTCTGTTTGCTCCGGCGCGCCACGCGCCAGGCTCGACACCAAAGATTCAAGAAGCAAGACACATGCCACCGGCGTCTGGCGCCGGGGCCGCCCGCTTGAAAGACGTTGCCATGCCAAGCGCGGACGGGTCATGCTGTACGAAAGGCATCGTGCCTATTTTTTGAACGGCTGTCCACAATCGCCCGGGCAACATGCACCGCCATCTTGAAGGTGTAATGGGTCCGGCTTTAGGCTGGCGGCACCCAGGAGATTGCCATGTTCAGATTCCTCACCCCGAAGTCGATCAAGCCGCCCTTTGCCCGCTACAGCCACGGCGTCGAGGTACCGCCTGGAAAGCGGCTGGTGCTGTGCTCGGGTCAGGTTGCCATAACCGCGGACGACCAGATTCCCGAAGAGGCCGGCGCGCAGGCCGAACTCTGCTTCCGCAACATCGAAGCGATCCTCGGCGAAGCCGGGCTGGGCCTACGCGACATCATCCGTATCAACGCCTATGTCACCGACCGCGCGCATCTGCGGCCCTATATGGATGTCCGCGACCGGCTGTTTTCCAGCCCCGCGCCGGCCTCGACGCTGATGATCGTCTCCGGCTTTGCCCGACCCGAATTCAAGGTCGAGGTCGAGGCTATCGCGGCCGGGTGATCGACAGACAACCTCCGCCGCGCTAGGTCTGGCCGTTCATCGAAGAGGCATGACATGACTGTTGCGAAGAAACGCGTGTGGTGGGGCGACTACCGGACCACCGAATACGCCTCGATCGATCCGGAGGCGACGATCGCCGTGCTGCCGGTGGCGGCGATCGAGCAGCATGGCCCGCATCTGCCTGTCTCGACCGACACCTCGATCATGAACGGCATGCTCGACACGGTCATTTCGCGTCTGCCCGACGATCTCGACATCCGCATCCTGCCGGTTCAGGCGGTGGGCAAGTCGAACGAACATCTGCACGCGCCGGGCACCCTCACTTTGCCGGCAACGACGCTGATCGAAGCCTGGACCGAGCTTGGCCTGTCGATCGCGCGCGCTGGCGTGCGCAAGCTGGTCGTGGTCAATTCGCATGGCGGCAACGAGGAGATCATGGGCATCGTCACGCGCGAATTGCGCGTGCGCGGAAAGATGCTGGCGGTAAAGACCAGCTGGCAACGGTTCGGCCGCCCGGCCGGCATGTAC
>NZ_RZPQ01001490.1:0-399 GCF_003999135.1 Mesorhizobium sp. M7A.F.Ca.CA.004.06.1.1
GCCGAAGCCGTGCGCGCCCGCACGGATCGGCTCGATATCCTCATCAACAATGCCGGCATCGGCACGGCAGGCCAAGGCGCCAAACGTCAGGTCAGCGCCGACGGCTGCGAACTGCGCTTCGCGGTCAACTACCTCGCCGGTTTCCTGCTGACATCGGAGCTTCTGTCGTTGCTGAAGGCGAGTGCGCCGGCCCGCATCGTCAATGTCGCCTCTGCGGGGCAGCAGGCGATCGATTTCAGCGATGTCATGCTGACCCGCTCCTATGACGGCGTGCGTGCCTATTGCCAGAGCAAGCTGGCGCAGATCCTGTTCACCGTCGACCTTGCGGAGCAGCTGAAAGGCACCGGCGTCACCGTCAACGCGCTGCATCCGGCGAGCTATATGAACACCACCATGGTC
>NZ_RZPQ01001491.1:0-397 GCF_003999135.1 Mesorhizobium sp. M7A.F.Ca.CA.004.06.1.1
GCCACAGTCGACCCGGCATCGGACGAGCCGCCGAAGTAGAGCGGGGGATAGGGTGTCTGCACCGGCGGAAACAGCAGCCTTCCATCCTCGATGCGGAAATGCTTGCCCTCATGCTCGACCGTCTCGCCGCTCAGCACCCGCTTGTAGATCCGAAGGAATTCCTGCGTCACCTCGTAGCGCTCGGCATGCGACAGGAAAATGCCGTCGCCCTTGTTCTCCAGCGGATCGCCGCCGGTGACGACGTTGATCAGCAGGCGGCCATTGGAGATGCGATCCAGCGTCGCAGTCATGCGCGCGGCGAGCGTCGGCGACTGCAAACCGGGGCGCACGGCGACAAGGAAACGCAAGCGTTCGGTCATCGGCACGAGAGCCGATGCGATCACCCAGGAATCCTCGC
>NZ_RZPQ01001492.1:0-396 GCF_003999135.1 Mesorhizobium sp. M7A.F.Ca.CA.004.06.1.1
CCACAACAAGGCCAGCACGCAGGCAAGCGCCAGGAGCTGGGCGAGGACGAAATGCGGCAGCCGGATCGACAGCCACCAGGCCTCCAGACCGTAGCCGATCGCCAGGCTGACGATCAGCATGCACACGGTCGCCATGAAGGCGGCCGGGAAGAAATAGCCGTCGCTGGCATGCGCCACGACGCAGTAGATCTCGCCGTCGGTTTTCTCCTCGGCGGCGCGGATCGTGGTTGCGATGCGCTCATGATCCTGCGGGCTGATTGGTCGTGTTGCCATGATATGTCTCACCAGCTTCCTGAAGAACCGCCACCACCCGATGAGCCGCCGCCACCGGAAAACCCGCCACCGCCGCTTGATCCCGAAGACCAGCCACCACCGGAGCTCCCCGACGACCAGCCG
>NZ_RZPQ01001493.1:0-395 GCF_003999135.1 Mesorhizobium sp. M7A.F.Ca.CA.004.06.1.1
CGATGAACACGGTGAAGAACAGGTCGCCGGACTCGAAGGGCGCTTCCTGGTTGCGCTCGCCGCGCGCCTCCAGCTCCTCCGGATTTCCTTCCAGCACCATGATCATGTCGTCTACGGCTTTGCTGATACCGCCGGAGAAGTCCCCGGCGCGGAAAGCCGGCACCATGTCGTTTTCGATGATCAGCTTGGTGTGCAGGTCGGTCAGCGTACCTTCCAGCCCATAACCGACCTCAATGCGCATCTTGCGGTCGTTCGGGGCAACCAGCAGCAGCACGCCGTTGTTTTCCTTCGCCTGCCCAAGTTTCCAGAAGCGGAACAGGCGGTTGGCGTAAGGCTCGATCTCCTCGCCCTCGAGGCTGGGAATCGTCGCCACGACGATCTGGTCGGCGCCTTTT
>NZ_RZPQ01001494.1:0-393 GCF_003999135.1 Mesorhizobium sp. M7A.F.Ca.CA.004.06.1.1
ACTGCCCTCTTCCTCCGCAGCCTGCCGCAAATCGGCAATCACCGCCCGCCGGTCTTGACGCCGCCAGGCGAGATGGAGTGAAACCGTGCGGTCGAACCACGGCAGGTCGCGAAACACGATCCGCGGCGGCGCAGCGGAACGCAGGCTGGCTTGCACCGTCGCCAGGCCGAGACCTGCGCTGACAAGGCCAAGCGAGGTTAGCGTATCCGCCGTTTCATAGGCGATGTCGGGCAAAAAGCCGGCTTTGGCGCAGGCGGCAAGGAACTGGCCGCGATTGGTGTCGTCCGGCTGGCGCACGACGGTGATCCAGGTGCGACCGTCAAGGTGATGCGGCCCAACCTCTGGTATTTGAACAAGCGGATCATCTTCGGGGATCGCCAGCACCAGCGGCTC
>NZ_RZPQ01001495.1:0-392 GCF_003999135.1 Mesorhizobium sp. M7A.F.Ca.CA.004.06.1.1
GATGGTCGATCCCTGGAAATACGGGGTCCAGAACACCAGGCTCCTGGTGCCGGCCCAACGAGGCAGTGCCGCGGCTGTCACACCCGATCAGGCGGCCGGTGCCAAGGCGTCGCAGTCCAGCACGACCAATTGATCCCACGGGCAAATGATCCAACGGTCGATCGACCTGACAGGCTGACAGAATGGCAAACGGCATCAAGACCAGGAAGATCCTGCTCGTATCGACCGACAGGACATTTGCGCAGGACACGCGCACCGCATTTTCCGCCTCCGAGATCATACAGCTCTCGACAGTGGAGAAGAACGTCACCGAGTTGCGCGGCGAGATCCAGGAAGCCGACTTCGGCGCCATCATCGTCGACATGGATGCGGCAAGGCTGGAGGAGGTCGAG
>NZ_RZPQ01001496.1:0-390 GCF_003999135.1 Mesorhizobium sp. M7A.F.Ca.CA.004.06.1.1
AATTCATATGAACGTCCTTTGAATAATACTGATCTTGAGTGCTGAAGAATGGCTCCAAAGCCAGCAACGGTCATTATCATTTGCGTACAAGGCGGCGCTTGGTAAAAATCGTACAAAATTTCTTTGGAGGCGCCGGCGTGTGTTCCGAGACGCCAGCGCATGCAAGGATGGGCCGGAAACTGCGCTACCTTAAGCGGCCTCTATCTCTACCGACTAACGATGCTGTTCGTCATGATCTTTGGCGATGGATGATCCCTTCGATGACTCTCGCGTCGGCATCGTATTCCGCCGCCCGCGCGGCCATGTGCCAAGCTGTGTCTTTCCCGAGCGGCTTGACTTTTGCCGTCCGCATCGCGAACTCAGCTCTGGCGCGCCCTGAGAAGACTGCAA
>NZ_RZPQ01001497.1:0-387 GCF_003999135.1 Mesorhizobium sp. M7A.F.Ca.CA.004.06.1.1
GGTCGTCGGCGCGGCCAGGATTGTGCTGGAGGCCCGCATGTCGGCTCCAGCAATCGGCCCGACCATCGGCATGACCTCGCTCGGCAGCAGCTGCCTGCGCTACATGAAGACGCTGAAGCCGGCGCTGGAACAGCGCGGCTATGACGTTGCCGTCTTCCACACCACCGGAATGGGCGGCCGCGCCTTCGAATCGATTGCCGGTCAGGACCATTTTTGCGCGGTGTTCGACTTCAGCCTGCAGGAAATTACCAATCATCTCGCGGGCTCCGTCGTCAGTTCCGGCACCGACCGGCTGGAGAATGCCGGCGCTCGCGGCACTCCGCAGATCGCCGCACCCGGGGCGGTCGACATGGTCGATCTGCCGACCTGGCAGGATTTGCCGGCTAA
>NZ_RZPQ01001498.1:0-386 GCF_003999135.1 Mesorhizobium sp. M7A.F.Ca.CA.004.06.1.1
GCGCCCGAGGCGGCGTCGAAATAGGGGTATTCACGGATCTGCAGGCCGGCGGCGCGCATCACCGGCATGTGGTTCGGCCAGGTCGGGTCCGACAGCCAGATGGTTGCATCCGAGCGTGTCCGCTTCAGCAGTTCCGCCACCAGCCGCAGCGCGCCGGAGCCGCCGGGCGCTTGTGCGGCGCGGATGCGCGTCATGTCGGCGCCTGGACCGAAGGCGAGCTTGGCCATCACCGTGTTGAAGCCGGTATCGCCGGCAAGGCCGAGATAGGTCTTGGTGTCCTGGGCCTGCAGCAGGCGCTGTTCCGCTTCGCGCACGGCGCGCATGACCGGCGTCTTGCCGTCGCGATCCTTGTAGACGCCGACACCGAGGTCGACCTTGTCTGGACG
>NZ_RZPQ01001499.1:0-385 GCF_003999135.1 Mesorhizobium sp. M7A.F.Ca.CA.004.06.1.1
GAACATAGGGAGAGTGCCTCGACCGGTCAACCGGAAAAAGAGAGCTCGCAAACACGGGTGGCTTCGGCCTGTCGCGACACTTGCCAGCCGCGCCACCGGTGGGAGAACAGCCAAGGGAACACTGGCATTTCTGCCCGACAGCGGCATCCAGTCTGGGGAACAATTGTATGCGCCGCTCGTTTTCCCGGCACAGGGACGTCCGCCAAAACCATCGAGGAGAAAACCAATGAACAGAATCACAACGAGCCTTCTGGCGGCCACTCTCTCCGCCACATTCGTTGCGGCGGAGGCCGTGTCGGTTAACGCCCAATCGAACTATGTGCCGCAATCCCAGGTCGCGGTGCCGGATGTGCAGACAGTCCAGTACCGGGAGTGGCGCAAGGAC
>NZ_RZPQ01000149.1:0-9655 GCF_003999135.1 Mesorhizobium sp. M7A.F.Ca.CA.004.06.1.1
CTGGGCATTGCCGTCTACATCAAGGTGCCTCGCCTGATCGCCAAGGCGCTCGACGCCCGCGCCGAAAGGATCAGCAACGAACTCGACGAAGCGCGCCGGCTGCGCGAGGAAGCCCAGCAACTGCTTGGCCAGTATCAGCGCAAGCGCAAGGAAGCCGAGCAGGAGGCCGCCGACATCGTCGCCGCCGCCAAGCGCGAAGCCGACTTGCTTGCCGCCGAAGCGCACAAGAAGACCGAGGACTATGTTGTCAGGCGCACCGCGCTTGCCGAGCAGAAGATCGGCCAGGCCGAGCGTGACGCCATCAGCGAAGTCCGCGCCAGCGCCGTCGACATCGCCGTAGAGGCAGCGCGCGCGCTGCTTGCCGGCAAGATCGACGCCAAGGCCGGTGCCGATCTGTTCAAGGCATCGCTTGCGGACGTGAAGTCGAAGCTGAACTAGAGGGTCCCGCTAGCCAATCATCGAAAGCCGCCCGGGCAACCTGGCGGCTTTTTGTTGTGGGCGGGGATAATCTCCCCCTCGAGGGGGGAGATCAGCTATCCATTCCGACGAAGCTCTCTTCCTCGACCACTTCAGCGCCACCCAGCCTGAACGGCGAAAACGATACGCGATGCAGCCGCGCCACCGGGCCATGCGCCTCGATTGCCGTGCGATGGCGAAGCGTGGCGTAGCCCATATGGACTTCGAAGCCGTAACGGTCGTGATGGTTGCCGCAGCCGCACATCATGCGATCACGCATCACCTTGGCGACGATCGAGGCGGCGGCGATCGACTGCGAACGCTGGTCGCCCTTGATCAGCGCGCGCCCTTCACAAGGCAGGCCAGGCGGCACGTCGCGTCCATCGGCAAGGGCGAGCTTCGGTCTGACCGACAGCCCTACCAGGGCGCGGCGCATGGCTTCCAGGCTTGCCTTGAGGATGTTGCTGCCGTCGATACCCTCGGCACTGATGGAGGCCATTGAGACCGCCTGCGCAGAGCCGAGAATTCGCAGGAACAAGGCTTCACGCTGCAGATGGCTGAGGCGCTTGGAATCGTCGAGGCCGTCGGGAATGTTGGCGGGATCGAGCACCACGGCCGCGGCGACTACCGGCCCGGCCAGGGGGCCACGGCCGGCCTCGTCCATCCCGGCAACCGGCCACAGGCCCTCCGCCATCGCCTTCGTCTCGAAGGAGAAGTCGGGCTTCTCGATGATCTCAAAGAGAGGCGGAGAATCAGAACGCGCGCGAGCCATGTTGCGGCGAGGTTCGCATCGGCTCTGATTCTCCGCAAGTCCCTCCGGGTCGGGTGGGGCGCCGGACCGGGAGGGCACCGTCTGCAGGCCGGGGCAGGCCGGACGGGATTCTGGTGCCGCGACGGATCAAACCACCGCGACGAATTGTCTCTTAAAGCAGCGTCAACTGCACCTGGTCTTTCCCGGCGGCAACGAACTGGTCGGTCCGCAGCGTGCGCCGTTCGGCATTGAGGCCGAGCCGCTTGGCTGTGATCTCGAAGCGCCGGCCGATCTGCCAGGCATAGGGACCGGCGCCCTTCATGCGTTTGCCCCATTCCGAATCGTAGTCCTTGCCGTCACGCATCGACCGGACCAGCGACATCACATGGCGGTAGCGGTCGGGATAATGACGCAGCAGCCAATCCTTGAAGATCGGGCTGACCTCCAGCGGCAGCCGCAGGATCACGTAGCCCGCTTCGCGCGCGCCCGCCGCACATGCGGAATCGAGGATGCGTTCCATCTCCGGATCGGTCAGGCCCGGAATGATCGGCGCCACCATGACCGACGCCGGAATGCCGGCATCCGAAAGCTGCCGGATCGCTTCCAGCCGCTTGGTCGGCGTCGACGCGCGCGGCTCCATGGTGCGCGCCAGCATGCGGTCGAGCGTCGTCACCGACAGCGCTACCTTGGCGAGCCCGCGTTCGGCCATGCGCGACAGGATATCGATATCGCGCGTCACCAGAGCGGACTTTGTCACGATGCCGACCGGATGGCCGCGCGCTTCCAGCACTTCGAGGATTTCGCGCATGATCCGGTATTGCTTCTCGATCGGCTGGTAGGGGTCGGTGTTGGTGCCGATGGCGATGGTGCGCGGCTGATAGCTGTCCTTCGAAAGCTCCTTGTCGAGCAAGCGCGCCGCATCAGGCTTGGCGAACAGCTTGGATTCGAAATCCAGACCCGGCGACAGGCCCATGAACGCGTGCGTCGGGCGGGCAAAGCAATAGACGCAGCCATGCTCGCAGCCGCGATAGGGGTTGATGGAACGGTCGAAGGAAATGTCGGGCGATTCGTTGCGGGTGATGATGGTGCGCGGCTTCTCTACCTGCACTTCGGTCTTGAAAGGCGGCAGTTCTTCCAGCGAATTCCAGCCATCGTCGAACACGTGCCGGCTGACTGGCTCGAACCGGCCGGACGGATTGATGCCAGCCGACCTGCCGCGGTTGCGGTCCGGGCGGACACGCATGCCGCTCTGCTCGACCATCGCGTTGGCCATCTCGGCTCTTCCTGCTCCGAAAGCTGCAATGTCGGCGCGCACGATCTGTTCCATTTTCGCCCGCTCCCAGGGACTGTCCGTGTTGTGTCGAATCGCTCTGTTCATGAAATTATTCCTATTTTACTGGTGGGAACAAAGCAAGAACTTTCTATGGTGCGATGCAAAAACTGGCGCTGTCCGGCGCTTTCCGCTATTCGGCTAAGGATGCTCAGTGTTCTCATCGAAACCCGCAATGACGAGGAGGGCCTCGCCCGCACGCTCGCCTCGCTGATTGGCGGAGCGGTCGAGGGCGTGGTGCGTGAAGTCATCGTCTGCGACACAGGCTCCACCGACCAGACGCATCGTGTGGCCGAGCATGCCGGCTGTCAGTACGTGACGGGCGGTGTCGCTGCCGGCATCCGCCAGGCCAAGGGGGATTGGTTGCTGCTCCTGGAGCCGGGCGCGCGGCTGGTGGAGGGCTGGATCGATGAAGTTGTCGCCCACACGGCCAGGCAGACCATGGCGGCACGGTTTTCGCGCACGCGAGCCAGTCGCACGCCATTCCTGGCCCGGGTCTTTTCGGGAAACCGCGCCTTGGCCGACGGCTTGCTGATCAGCAAGCGTCAGGCAGCTGCCGCGGCAAAGAGCGCCGGCAGTGCCGGGACCATCGCCCGCGGCCTCGCGACGAAGCGGCTCGACGCGGAGATCTGGATGGCGCCGGCCAAGCAGGAGCGCCGCTCGTCGACGTGATTTTTGCAGTTGCTCAGGTCATTGTGCATTGCACAAAATCTGACGCGGGGTTAGCTTCCGTTCAAGCGGGAATTGGGTTTGGACATGCCGAGAGGCGAGCACCGATGCGGCATCGGTGGTGCTCTCATAGCCGAGGACCCAATGAAGCTTTCAACCCCCGACACATCCGGCGCGGCCAGTCTCGAGGCCATTGCGCGCAACGGCAGCCTGCTGCGGCGCATCGCCGTACGTATTCCAACCTATCTGACGGACCTGCGGGAGAACCCTGCCTGGCTGCCGATGTTCGTGTTGGCGCGCACAATGCCCGGACGCCGCATGCATTGGCTGGGCGCAAAACGCGCCCGCCCGGTCGCCAATGCCGGGGATACGATGTTTGCCGGTGTCGAACGGGGAGCGGTCGTCGATGCGTTGCGCTCCGACGGGCTGTTCTCAGGCCTGGTCCTGCCGCCTGATATCCATGAAGAGATCGCCGACTTCGCCGGGCGCACGCCTTGCTTCGGCAATTTCGACCGCCGTCTCGAATTCATGCCGGGGGAACATGCCGAGGCCGAGAAACGCCTTGGCCGCTCGCTGCTCAGCGGGCATTTTTTCGAGCGCATCCTCGACTGCCCGGCGGCGCTTGCCATCCAGCGCGATCCGCTGCTTCTGGATATTGCCGCGCACTATCTCGGCGGCCAGGCAAAACTGATCACGACGCGCGTCTGGTGGAGTTTTCCAACCGGTGCGGCTTCGGACGCCGACAAGAACCTCGCCTCGCTCGGCAAGTATCATTTCGACCTCGATGATTGGCGCATGCTGAAATTCTTCTTCTACCTCAAGCCGGTCGACGCCGACACCGGTCCGCATGTCTATGTCAGGGGCAGCCACAAGCGCCGCAGCCTCAAGCACCAGCTTACCCTTCTGGTCGGTCATCCCGCGCAGCAGGTTCTGGATGTCTATGGCGAGCAGAGCCCGGTGACGCTGACCGGCGAGGCTGGTCTCGGCTTCGTCGAGGACCCCTTTGGCTTTCATATGGGCACCGTGCCGGCACGCACGCCGCGACTGATGATGGAAGTCGGCTTCGGCGTATCGCCGCCGTCGCGCCGACGGTTTCATGGCGAGCCGGTTATCCGCTGAGAGCTGCCTATCCGAAGCTCATCTCGACAGGTGTCCAGTGTGTGCGGCGTCTGGCTTGGCGCTGCGCCCTGTTTTCCGTATCGAAGTCAACGCGGACCGGCTCCTGGTTGAACCGTTCGCGGTCGTCCAGGGCGTTGATGATGACGATCGCCCTTGCATCGTCATCTCTGGCGATTGCGGCGACGTAGACACCGCACCGCCGGCAGATCAGATAGTCGGCCGTCCTCAGCCCGAACTGATATCTCCGCAATTGCGTCTCGTCCTTGACCGAGATGACCAGTCTGCCATTCGGATCGGCAACGGCGCGCGAACCATGTCTGACACAGAACGAGCATTGGCAAGCGCGAACTTCGGTTTGCGGTGGCTCGAGCTCGGTTGAAAATTCAAGGCGTATATTGCCGCAATGGCACCCACCGGTGTGCACGGTCATCGTAGCTGCCTTGTCGTGAACGGCGATGATCGCCTTCAGACAAGGTACTTTTCCGAGGTCCGGTTTGGAATGGGGTTTCAAAGGCGCCGGTGCTGTTTTGCCTGGCGAACGCGGCGTGGAACCGGCGCTTTGCCTCGGCTTTTACGGAGCCGATTTGCCGCGCCGCAAATGCTCGTCCAGGCGCGGCATGATCTCGACGAAGTTGCATGGCGTGTGCCGGTAGTCGAGCTGCGCTTTCAGGATGCCGTCCCACGCGTCCTTGCAGGCGCCGGGTGAGCCCGGCAGCACGAAGACGAAGGTGGCGTTGACGACGCCGCCGGTCGCCCGGCTCTGGATCGTCGAGGTGCCGATCTTGTCGTAGGAAATGCGGTGGAACACTTCCGAAAAGCCATCCATGCGCTTTTCGAAGATCGGCTCCAGCGCGTCCGGCGTCACGTCACGGCCTGTGAAGCCGGTACCGCCGGTGGTGATGACGACATCGATATTCTTGTCCTGTGACCACGCCAGAACCGTGTCGCGGATTTTCTCGCGGTCGTCGGTGACGATATCGCGGGCCGCCAGCAGATGGCCGGCCTCGGTGATGCGGTCGGCCAGCGTCTGGCCGGATTTGTCGTCGGCGAGGCTGCGCGTGTCCGAAACGGTCAGCACCGCGATGCGCACGGGAATGAAGGAGCGGCTCTCGTCAATTCTGGCCATCTGCGCCCTCCGATGCGATGGTGCGCGTCGCCGCGACGAACCAGTCGGGCTGGCGGCCGCGGATCTCGGCAGCGGCACGCTTGGCGACATTGCCGGTCTCGAACAGGCCGAAGCAGGTGGCGCCGGACCCGGACATCCGTGAAAAACCCGATCCGGCCTTGTTCAGCCAGGAAAGCGCCCTGCCGATGGCGGGCTGCATCGCTAGCGCCGCGGGCTCGAGATCGTTGCGAGTAATCTCCAGCCAGTTGCGCAGGCTGTGAAAATCGATGCCGCGCGGCAGGGGCGGCAAGGCCTCATTGTCGCGCCGCGAAAGCGCTGCAAAGACATCCGCCGTCGACACCGGGGTGCCTGGATTGACCAGCACCAGGCCAAGCGCCGAAAAATCCGGCACCATCGACAGTTCATCCCCGATGCCGCGCGCTACCAGCGGCTTTGCCGCCAGGCACATCGGCACATCGGCGCCAAGCGAAAGGCCGATCCGCGCCAGCTCTGCGCCGTCGATGTCCAGCGCCCATGTCTCCACCAGCCCGCGCAGCACGGTCGCCGCGTCGCTCGAACCGCCGCCGACGCCGGAGGCAACCGGCAGGTTCTTTTCGAGCCGGATGGCAACCGGCGGTGTTCTCTCGTGCCCGGCTGTCTGCCGCAGGGCATCGCGCGCCCTAAGCACAAGATTGCTTGCGTCGACTGGAACGGCCGGTGCGTAGCGGCCGGACACGGCAAACTCATCGCTGTCGGCGGGCGCGATTTCGACCCTGTCGCCAAAACGCGTGAACACCGCTAGGCTTTCTATCAGATGATAGCCGTCAGGGCGCCTGCCGGTGACATGCAGCGCAAGATTGATTTTGGCGTACGCAGGCCAAGTGCGCACACCGAAAGCGGTGTCCACTGCGTTTGATGTAAGCGAAATGATGGTCAGTCCTTGGCCAGTCGGTATTCGCCGGTCTTCGGATCCTTGACCAGCGTTCCGATCGCGCCGTTGGCCGTCTGCTTTTCTGTGCGCCGCACCTTGGCGGTCACGCGCTCGGCTTCCCTAATGAAGGTGCGGTAGCCGAAATAAGCGGCAACGCCAACGACGGCGAAGAAAATGATCTGCGGCATGCCAAAACTCCTCCCACGCTGGGCCGGCGAAGGCGGCCGGTCGGGTCGGTTGATGCATGTCGACCCGGTTTTGGGGACACGACATGCATGAAACTCAAGCTCTCATGCTAGACGGTTTTGCCGGGTTTTCAAAGCCCGAAGCGAGACCACAATGCGCGCTCTTCCGCCGCATCGATCACGCCGCTGGCGGCAGCGGCTACGATATCGGGCGCTGAAAAGCCCTTGCTTGAGCCGAACAGGCCGAAGCGGCTAAGAAAACCGCGCGGTGTCGTGATCAGCCTGAGCTGGGTTTTCGCCCCGAAACGGGTCTTGAGCACAGTGCGCATGTCGCCGAGCGCATCGACCAGACCGAGTTCGAGGCCCTTGATGCCGGTCCAGAACAGGCCGGTGAACAGGTCCGGGTCGTCCTTCAGTTTCGTGCCGCGCCGCTCCTTGACGAGGTCGATGAAGGTTGCGTGCACCTCGAGCTGCAGCGCCTTCAGCCGTTCGACATCTTCCTTCTTCTCGGGCTTGAACGGATCGAGCACCGCCTTGTTCTGGCCGGCGGTGTGGACACGGCGCTCGACACCGATCTTTTTCATCAGTTCAGGGAAGCCGAACGAGGCCGATACCACGCCGATCGAACCGACGATGGACGACGGATCGGCGAAGATCTCGTCACCGGCGACCGCGATCATGTAGCCGCCCGACGCCGCGACATCCTCGACGAAGACCAGTACCTTTTTGTTCTTTTCCGTGGCCAGGTCACGGATGCGCTTGAAGATCAGCCGAGACTGCACCGGCGAGCCGCCCGGCGAATTGATCGAGATGGCGACCGCCGGCGCGTCGTAGGAGAACGCCTTCTCGATGAGGCCGGCGGTGGAAGCCAGCGACAGGCTCGGCCGAAACTGGCCACCGCCTGCCATGATGGTGCCGTGCAGCCGGATCACCGGAATGGTGACGACGGTGGAGCGCCAGGATTTCGGCAGCAGGCGGTTGATAAGGCGTTTCACGAGGGCGCGGTCTCCGGTCGGTGGGTTGCAGGCATGTAGGGATTTCCCGGCCAACGGCAATGTCGCCGGGCAGAATAGCTCAATCTCCGAACAGCGAGGCGAGGCCGTTGGTGATCATTTCGCTGCGCTCGTCGGGGCCGTTGCCTGACTGCGTGTGGAGCATTAGGGGCGGGCGTATGGCAAGCTTTCCCCGCGCCCCGAGCGCTGCCCGCACGACGATGCGGATCGCCGCCGCATCGGGACGAGGGTGGACGGCGAGCATCTCGGCATCGCCGAAGCGGCCGGCGATCGCATCGAGAATGGCGCCGAGCTGTTCGGGCCGGGCGATTACGGCGAGCCCGCCGCGCGGCCTCACCACCGCCGCCGCACTTCTGATCCAGCTCTCGAACAGCCCGTCCTCCATGACATGGGCTTCCTTTCGCAGGCGATCCGATGTGGCGCGGTCCCGGGGGGCATTGAAAGGCGGGTTCATGATGACGAAGTCGAAGTCGTTGTCGGCGAGGCCGGCGGCCGCCCGCGCCCGGCCCGATACGGTGACATTGGCGACCAGCACGGAGGCGCGATCGCTCAGATGGGCATTGCCGGGATGGGCAAGCGTCGCCGCCGCGAAGGCCGCCATTTCCGGCGCGCGTTCGACAAGCACCGCCTCTGCCGCCGGGCAGCGTGACAGCACCGCCAGTCCGGCAGCTCCGGCTCCCGCGCCGAAATCGGCCAGGCGCCCGCCAAAGGTCGATGGCACGGATGCCGCCAGCATCATCGCATCCATGCCGGCGCGATGGCCGCCCTGCTTGGGCTGGACGAGCCAGAACCGGCCGCGATGGAAGGCGTCGACCGTATGGGCCGGCGTGTCCGGAACAAGGGCGGGCGCGGCGGGCATTATTTTCCGCGGATCTCGTTGGCGATGCCGGCATCCCTGAGGATGCGCCGTGCCGCGTCGGCCTGGTCGGCGTCGACCATGACGCGTTTCTGCAAAAGACCGATCGATCCTTCGAGAATGCTCATATTCTGATCGGCGACAAAGCAGGCGATGCCGGCGTCGCGCATCAGCGATTCCACAAAGGAGATGATCACGGCATCGTTGGTGCGGACAAGTTCTATCATCGTATGAAACTCGCAGTTTGCGCTATTGATGTAAACGGGCAGGGGATTCCGAGGCAGAGCCCCGTTCCCTCTGTGGTCGTTGACATTCCGTCATCGACGCCGCGCCAATTCGCCACTTGCCGTGGCCATGTCCGCCGCCCTAGAGTCCATGCAGGGACTAAGGGTGCCGTCGCACGCTCTATACCAAGACGGGAGTGATTGTCGTGGGTGTCGTTCTCAACATCGAAAACGGGAAGCGGGAGCCCGCCTCCATCAAGGATCTGATCGATCTGACTGCCGCCGATATGGGGCGCGTCAATGAATTGATCCTGTCCAAGGCCGGCTCCGACGTCGAGATGATCCCGGAGGTCGCCAATCATCTGATCTCGTCCGGCGGCAAACGGCTGCGGCCGATGCTGACGCTCGCCGCCGCGCAGATGTTCGGCTATGCCGGCGAGGGCCACGTCAAGCTCGCCACCTCCGTCGAATTCATGCACACGGCGACGCTGCTGCACGACGATGTCGTCGACGAGAGCGGCATGCGGCGCGGCAAGAAGACCGCCCGCATGATCTGGGGCAACCAGGCAAGCGTGCTGGTCGGCGACTTCCTGCTCGGCCAGGCTTTCCGCATGATGGTCGATGTCGGCTCGCTCGAAGCGCTCGATATCCTGTCGAGTGCTGCCTCGATCATCGCCGAGGGCGAGGTTATGCAGCTTGCCGCCGCCAAGAACCTCGAAACCACCGAGGACGAGCATTTCGCCGTCATCAAGGCCAAGACCGCCGCACTTTTTTCGGCTGCTGCCGAGGTAGGGCCCGTCATTGCCCAGGCGACCCGCAACGATCGTGCGGCGCTGCGCTCCTACGGCATGAATCTCGGCCTTGCCTTCCAGCTGATCGATGACGCGCTGGACTATGGCGGCACCAGCAAGGATCTCGGCAAGAATGTCGGCGACGATTTCCGCGAAGGCAAGGTGACCTTGCCGGTCATTCTCGCCTATCGGCGGGGCACGAAGGCCGAGCGCACTTTCTGGAAG
>NZ_RZPQ01000014.1:0-21750 GCF_003999135.1 Mesorhizobium sp. M7A.F.Ca.CA.004.06.1.1
GTCTCTATACGGGGAGAGGATGCCGGCAGGCAGGTGAGGGGCGGCGCTGACTTGCACAAGAAAATTCATTTCGCGACCTGCCTCGCACCCACGCCAGCCGCCGGCTCAACGGCGGAAATCTCATGCGTCAGCGTGTTGCGGGTGACCTTCAGCCAGGCCCGGCAACCGCCGCCATGGTACCAGTGTTCGCTGGTCTGTCCGGCGACGTTGTCGCGCAGATAGACATAGTTGAAGACCTCGTCTTCCGAGGCGTCGGCGACCGGCCGCACCGGCTTGGCGTCGCCGAGATAGGTGAACTCGCCGAGTTCGCGTTCGCCGCAGAAGGGACAGACAATGCGCATGCTGTTCTAGACCGCCTTCAATGCAGGTTCGGTTGGGCGCCTTGGCCCTTTTCGTCGATCATGGCGCCGGTACGGAACCGGTCGAGACGGAACCGAGCGGCTTCTTCGTGCGATTCGTCGCGCGCCAGCAGATGGGCAAAGACAAAGCCGGAGCCTGGTGTCGCCTTGAAGCCGCCATAGCACCAGCCGGCGTTGAGATAGAGCCCGTCGACCGGCGTCTTGTCGATGATCGGCGAACCGTCCATCGACATGTCCATGATGCCGCCCCACTGGCGCAGCAGGCGCACGCGGCCGATCATCGGCATCAGCGCCATGCCGCCCTCGCAGACGTCCTCCATGACAGGCATGTTGCCGCGTTGGGCGTAGGAATTGTAGCCGTCTATGTCACCGCCGAAGACGAGGCCGCCCTTGTCGGACTGGCTGACGTAGAAATGGCCGGCGCCGAAGGTCATGACACCAGGGATGAGCGGCTTGATCGCCTCGGAGACAAAGGCCTGCAGCACATGGCTTTCGATAGGCAGGCGCAGGCCGGCCATCGCCGCGACGCGCGACGAACTTCCGGCGACCGCCATGCCGACCTTGCCGGCACCGATCTTGCCGCGCGATGTCTCGACGCCGGTCACCTTGCCATTGGCGTCCCTGACGAAGCCGGTGACTTCGCAATTCTGGATGATGTCGACGCCGAGTTCGCTCGCCGCATGGGCATAGCCCCAGACCACCGCATCGTGCCGCGCCGTGCCGCCGCGCCGCTGCAAGAGCCCGCCTTGCACGGGAAAGCGCGCATTGTCGAAGTTCAGGAACGGGATCATCTTCTTGACGGCAGCGAGGTCGAGCAGTTCGGCGTCGATGCCGTTGATGCGCATGGTGTTGCCGCGCCGCGCATAAGCGTCGCGCTGTGCGTCGGAGTGGTAGAGGTTGATGACGCCGCGCTGGCTGACCATCGCATTGTAGTTGAGGTCCTGCTCCATCCGCTCCCACAGCTTCATCGACAATTCGTAGAAGCCGGTGTTGCCGGGCAGGCCGTAATTGGAGCGGATGATGGTGGTGTTGCGGCCGGCATTGCCGGAGCCGATCCAGCCTTTTTCGAGTACGGCGACATTCTTGATGCCGTACTCGCTGGCGAGAAACCAGGCGGTGGCAAGCCCGTGGCCGCCGCCGCCGATGATCACCACGTCGTAGCGATCCTTCGGCGTGGCGTCGCGCCAGGTGCGTTGCCAGTTCTTGTGGCCGGACAGGGCGGCGCGGGCGAGCGAAAAGATCGAATATTTCATCAGTTCATTCCGAGGTCGCTCGCGTCACGCTGGTGGTCAGATATCCAGCGTGTGGTCGCGCTCCCATTGCGTGAAGTGCGAAGCATAGGAATTCCATTCCTGGTGCTTCAGCTTTAGGTAGGCCGACGAGAATTCCTCACCCAGCGCCGCCTTGAGCGATTTGTCCTTGTCGAACTCGCGCAACGCGTCGAGCAGGTTGAGCGGCAGTTTTGGCGCGCCCTTCACCGTGTGCCCATGCTGGTACATGTCGATGTCGTAGCGCTTGCCGGGATCTGCCTTGGAGCGGATGCCGTCGAGGCCGGCGGCGATGATAACCGCCTGCAGCAGATAGGGGTTGGCCGCCCCATCCGGCAGTCGCAGTTCGAAGCGGCCCGGGCCGGGCACGCGCACCATGTGGGTGCGGTTGTTGCCGGTCCAGGTCACTGTATTCGGCGCCCAGGTCGCGCCCGAAATGGTGCGCGGCGCGTTGATGCGTTTGTAGGAATTGACCGTCGGGTTGGTGATCGCGGCCAGCGCCGAGGCATGCTTCATGATGCCGCCGAGGAAATTCCGGCCCTTGGCCGACAGGCCGAGCTCCATCGATTTGTCGGCGAAAACGTTGGTCTTGCCCGATTTATCCCAGACCGAGATATGGGCATGGCAGCCATTGCCGGTCAGGCCCTGGAACGGTTTGGGCATGAACGTCGCGCGCAGGCCATGCTTCTCGGCGATCGACTTGACCATGAACTTGAAGAAGGAATGCTTGTCCGCGGTCGCCAGCGCGTCGTCGAAGGCCCAGTTCATCTCGAATTGGCCGTTGGCATCCTCGTGGTCGTTCTGGTAGGCGCCCCAGCCGAGCGCCAGCATGTGGTCGCAGATCTCGGCGATGACGTCATAGCGACGCATCACCGCTTGCTGGTCGTAGCAGGGCTTTGAGGCCGTGTCGTATTCGTCGGAAATCGTCTTGCCGTCGGGCGAGATCAGGAAGAACTCGGCCTCGACGCCGGTCTTGACGTGCATGCCGTCGCTGGCGGCTTCCGCGATCAGCCGCTTCAGCGTGTTGCGCGGCGCCTGGTCGACCTCCTTGTCGTCCATGATGCAGTTGGCCGCGACCCAGGCGACTTCCGGCTTCCACGGCAGCTGGATCACCGAATCCGGATCCGGCACCGCCAGCATGTCGGGATGTGCCGGCGTCAGGTCCAGCCAGGTGGCGAACCCGGCAAAGCCGGCGCCATCCTTCTGCATGTCGGCGATCGCCTGTGCCGGCACCAGCTTGGCACGCTGGCCACTGAACAGGTCAGTGTAGGAAATCATGAAATATTTGACGTTTTTCGCCCTTGCGAATTCTGCAAGATCAGTTGCCACGATAGTTCCCCATTTTTATCGATTGTTGTTCCCGAGTATGCGGGAGTCGGCCCTTCGTTGATTAGAAGCCGTTCTTCCCCGGTATCCAGTTGGTGCCGGCCAGCGGCACGCCGGCCATGGCGGCTGCCTCGATCGTCAGCGCGACGAGGTCCTCGGGTTCGAGATTGTGCAGGCTGTTCTTGCCGCAGGCACGCGCGATGGTCTGCGCTTCCAGCGTCATCACCTTGAGGTAGTTCGCCAGCCGGCGCCCGGCAGCCACCGGGTCGACCCGCTTCATCAATTCGGGGTCCTGCGTGGTGATGCCGGCGGGGTCGCGCCCCTCGTGCCAGTCGTCATAGGCGCCGGCGGTGGTGCCGAGCTCGTTATACTCCGCCTCCCAGCGGGGATCGTTGTCGCCGAGCGCGACAAGGGCAGCCGTACCGATCGAGACCGCGTCGACGCCGAGCGCCAGCGCCTTGGCGACATCGGCGCCGTTGCGGATACCACCGGAGACGATCAGCTGCACTTTGCGGTGCATGCCCAGATCCTGCAGCGCCTGCACCGCCGGCCTGATGCAGGCAAGCGTCGGCATACCGACATTTTCGATGAACACTTCCTGGGTGGCGGCGGTGCCGCCCTGCATGCCGTCGACGACAACGACATCGGCGCCGGCCTTCACGGCAAGCGCGGTGTCGTAGTAGGGCCGGGCGCCGCCGACCTTGACGTAGATCGGCTTTTCCCAGTCGGTGATTTCGCGCAGTTCCAGGATCTTGATCTCGAGATCGTCGGGTCCGGTCCAGTCGGGATGGCGCGAGGCCGAGCGCTGGTCGATGCCCTTGGGCAGCGTGCGCATCTCGGCGACGCGGTCGGAAATCTTCTGGCCAAGCAGCATGCCGCCGCCGCCCGGCTTGGCGCCCTGGCCGACGACGACTTCGATCGCATCGGCGCGGCGCAAATCGCGCGGGTTCATGCCGTAGCGCGACGGCAGATATTGATAGACCAGCTGCTTTGAATGGCCGCGCTCTTCCTCGGTCATGCCGCCGTCGCCGGTGGTGGTCGAGGTGCCCGACAGGGTCGCGCCGCGCCCGAGTGCCTCCTTGGCGGGGCCTGACAGCGAGCCGAAGCTCATCCCGGCGATGGTGATCGGGATCTTTAGCTCGATCGGCTTCTTGGCATGGCGAGAGCCGAGCACGACTGATGTGTCGCAGCGCTCGCGATAGCCTTCGAGCGGATAGCGCGAGATCGATGCGCCGAGGAACAGAAGGTCGTCGAAATGCGGCAGCTTGCGCTTGGCGCCGGCGCCGCGGATGTCATAGATGCCGGTCGCTGCGGCACGGCGGATCTCGGAAAGCGTGTAGTCGTCGAAGGTCGCGGATTTGCGCGGCGTCGTCGGCGGGTTGCGATAGGTCATGCTGCCTCAATACGCGTCGGCGTTGTCGATATTGAAATTGTAGAGCGTGCGCGCCGAACCGTAACGCTTGAACTCCGACGGCTTGACGCCGGTGATGCCGGCACGGTCGAGCAGGCCTTGCAGCAATTCCAGATGCTCGGTCCGCATCTCCTTGGCGATGCAGTCGGCACCGAGGCTTTCGACCTTGCCGCGCACGAAGAGCCGCGCCTCGTAAATGGAATCGCCCAGCGCGTCGCCGGCATCGCCCAGCACCACCAGATTGCCCGACTGCGCCATGAAAGCCGACATATGGCCGATATTGCCGTGGACGACGATGTCGATGCCCTTCATCGAAATGCCGCAGCGCGACGAGGCGTTGCCTTCGATGACCAGCAGGCCGCCCTTGCCGGTGGCGCCGGCATATTGGCTGGCGTCGCCTTTGATGGTGATCGAGCCCGACATCATGTTCTCGCCGACGCCGGGGCCTGCCGAGCCATGCACGGTAATGGTGCTGCCGGAATTCATGCCGCCGCAGTAATAACCGACGCTGCCGCGCACATCGATGGCAACAGGCTGGTCGACGCCGACGGCGACCGAATGGCTGCCTTTCGGGTTCAGCACTTCCCATGCCGTTTCGTTCGAGCCCGGCGCCAGATTGTGCAGCGCCTGATTGAGTTCGCGCAGCGACAGCTGGTCGAGATCGAAGACCCGAGGATCGTGTGCCGCAGTCTTTGAAAGCGTGGTTGCGGGCATGAACTCAATGCTCCCAGAAATAGACGGTTGCGGGCTCGGGTTCCCAGACCCTCGCATTGTCTATGCCGGGCAGTTTGGTCAGCGCGCGATATTCCGAGCCGAAGGCGACATACTGGTCGGTTTCGGCCATGACAGCGGGCTTGCAGGCGATCGGGTCGCGCACCACGCCAAAACCGTTCTTGGTGCCGACGACGAAGGTGAAGAAGCCGTCTAGGTCGGAGAGCGTGCCTTCCAGCGCCTCGCCGAGATTCTTGCCATGCGCCATCTGCGACGAGAGATAGGCGGCAGCAACCTCGGTGTCGTTTTCGGTTTCGAACGTCATGCCTTCGCGGATCAGTTCGCGGCGGACATTGTTGTGGTTCGACAGCGAGCCATTGTGCACCAGGCACTGGTCGGCACCGGTCGAGAACGGATGCGCGCCCATCGTCGTCACTGCCGATTCCGTTGCCATGCGGGTATGGCCGATGCCATGCGTTCCGGTCATCTTGCGGACGTCGAAGCGATCGACGACGGCCTCCGGCAGGCCGACTTCCTTGTAGATCTCGACAACGTCGCCGGCGCCCATGATGCGGATGTCGGGGCGCAGCGCCTGGATGGTTTCGCGCGCTTCATCGATCTTGGCCGGCGTGGTCCTGACGACCGCATGGGTGGATTTCACCGCGATCGTCACCGGCGTGCCGATGGCCTTGGCGAGCTCCGCCTCGAGGCCGCGGAAATCGCGGTCGGGCTTGGCGGACTGGATGGTGATCTTGGCCTCATTCTTGGAAGGCGCGCCATAGATGGCGATACCGGCGCTGTCCGGACCGCGGTCGCTGAGGGAGATCAGCATCTGCGACAGCATCGCACCAAGCTGGGGTTCCAGCGACTTGTCCTTCAAAAACAGTCCGACAATTCCACACATGTCAGCCTCCCGATGTTTGTAGCTAAGAGATCGTTTGTAGCTAAGAGAGGATGTATCGAATGAGCTGCACAAATTCAATCGTATGAAAAAAATATTCCTCTAGTTACCTATGCGGCTCAATGCCGCTCTGCGCACTGTCGCCGTCTCGCCGGGCATTGTGAACCCATTTGGCGGAGCGGATGCGGGCGAGCTTGTAGGCGTCGAGAATCGACAAGGCATAGATCAGGAAGCCGCCGGCGTGACGGCCGACGAAGCTGGCATCGGGCGGTGCGATCTTGGCCGTCACCCATGCCAGGATCACCATGAAGAAAAGGAACTGAAGGCCGCGCACCGGCACGCCGAGAATGACGTGCCCGCTTCCCGGCAGCACGATTGCGGCGCCGAGAACCAGATAGGGATTGGTGGGTGCCGTGGTGGGAATGGTCATGCGGCTTGCCGTTCGCTTTTGTTGATGGCGTCGCGAAGCGCCGACACCGACATCAGCAGTCTTTCGATCAGCGCACGATCGAGTGTGGCGTCGCCAAATTCGGCCTGCCGGAACACACCGTAGCGCGCCCGTTCGGCTTCGGCCAGCAGCCACACGATGCGTACCCCTTTCGGGGTGATCAGCAGTTCCTTGGCGCGCCCTTCGGAAAAAATCCCGAGGTGGCCGGCGATGGTCTCCAGTGGGAAGTGGACGCCCCTGCGATCCGTCCGCAACACGGCCTCGGCCGGAAATGCCGAACTCTTCGGCAGCGTGTGGTCGAGATGATCGAAATTGGAGAAGGTCGTCGGCGACCCCGGCCGCATCATCATGTCGAAGGTGCCGGGCACGGCCACCGGCTCGGTGACCGAGATGCTGAGCCAGCGCGCCGGCAGTTTCCGCGTCGCCAGTGTGTCGACGATGGTGCGCACCTGGACGCGTTGGCTGTTCCAGGATCCTTCCCAGGTGATGACGCCGGCGGTGCCGTCCGAGACATTGGCTGCGTCGGCGATGGCTGTGCGGATGCGGTCCTGCTCGACGGCAAGCGCCATCGATGCCCTGTTGCGGCTGGCACGCGCCTGCCAGGCAAGGTGGAGAACGATAGCCAGGACAATGGCTCCGGCCAGCAGTGCTGATGTCAGCTCGGACATTTTCTCATGCCACGCCCATCCAGGATACGGACCGGCCTACTCCCATCAATAACCCTGCGGCTTCGGCCACGGCATGGTGAACTGATCGCCGCGCCGCACGAATTTGTAGCGATAGAAATGGAACCACAGTGAGATCAGGAAATAGAAGGCGACCATGGCGATCAGTTGCGAGCCGAAGCCGAGGAAGATGGCGAAGAAGGTCACCACGCACAGGCAAAACAGCACGATGGCCGGGATCGGGTGGAAGGGGTGCGTGTAGCCGCGGCGGATCGAGCCGAGCGGCCACTTCTTGCGGAACATGATGATGTTGATGCTCATGAACGTGTATTGCAGCACGCCCGACAGGATCGAGAAGGTGATCGCCTGGTTGAGGTCGGCGATGAAGGCGAAGGCCAGCGCGATCGGCAGCAGGAACAGGATCGAACGATAGGGCGTGCGATATCTCGGATGCACGGCCGAGAACCATGTCGGCAGATAGCGGTCGCGGCCGAGCGAGAACCAGGCGCGCGCCGCATCGTTGATGCAGCCATTGGCGGAGGCCATTGCAGCAAGCAGCGTGGCGACGAACAACAGGTTCTCGAGCAGCGGGCTGCCAGTCAGCTTGCCGGCGTCCCACAGCGGATAATAGGTGATGCCGAGATATTCCCATGGCATCATCGAGGCGCAGACATACCAGGTCATGGCGGCGGCGATCAAAAGCGTGATCATGCCGGCCATGGTGCCGTAAGGCAGCGAGCGGGCCGGCGAGCGCACTTCCTCGGCGGCCTGTGTGGTGCCCTCGATCCCGAGATAGTACCAGATGCCGAACTGGAAGGCGGCGATGACGCCAATCCAGCCATAGGGGAGTGCATTGCCTGGCGTGACCAACTCGTTCAGCTTCAGCACGGCGCCTTGCGTCCACGGGCTGACCGAAAAGAACAGGATGACAATCGAGATATAGGCGACCGCTGTGATGACGAAGTTGACATTGAGCGTCATCAGCACGCCGCGATAGTTCAGCCACGCCAGCACGACGATGGTCGCGGCGATGAAGGAATTGTGGGTGAGCCCTTCGACGCCGGCCTTGGCGACGATGGTGTCGCCGAGCAGGATGGCGTCGGACACTTCGAGCATGGTGTAGGCAAAGACCAGGAACAGCGCGACGTTGAACGCCATCAGCGGTCCGACGATGTGCTTTGCCTGCGCATACTGGCCGCCGGCGGCGGCCACGGTCGATGTCACCTCGGAATCGATCATGGCGACCGAGGTGTAGAGCAATCCCACGACCCAGCAGACGATCAGCGCGGCCAGTGCGCCACCCTTGTCCGCCGAGAAATTCCAGCCGGTGAATTCGCCGACCAGGACGATGCCGACGCCGAGCGCCCAGACATGGGCCGGTCCGAGCACGCGCAGGAGTGAAACTCTGTCCCCTTGGGCAGCCGGTTCAAGTGCGATCGTCATTGTTCAATCCTCACTCAGATCCGGTGTTTTTCGGAAGTGGCTTCCAGTTCGCCCTCGCGCGAGGAGGTCAGCACCTCTTCGGAGAAGGTCGTGTCAACCTTGAACCAGTCGTAGAGCATCCACAAAGCGAGCACGATCGAGATGCCCCAGCATGCGTAAGAGAGTGCCACCCACATGATCGTGTCCCCCGAATTAAATCGTCCTCAGAACTCTTACTTGTCGTCGAATTTTTCGTTGATGACGTCGCGATATTCGCGGTCTGATGCACGAAACAGGAAGACGAAATAACCGATCAGCACCGCCGCCATGATGATCAGCGTCGGCCAGTCGATGACATAGTGGAAGCGGTTCTGGATGATGTCGTGCGCGGTCTCGGGCGTATAGCCGAGCTTTTCCCAGATAGACGCCATGGTCGGGTTCTGGCCTAGCGCTTCCCAGGTCTTGGCGTCGAGCGCGTCGATGGATTTCGCCGCGCCGGCGAGGCCCAGCTTGAGCGGTAGCCACAGTGCCACGAAAATGGCGACGACGACGACGGCGATGTCGAAAACCTGCCCGGCCTTGCTTTGTTCCGGCGGCGTGTAGCGGGACATCTCTTCTACCCCTCAGGACTTGCGGTTCAGGACTTGCGGTTGCGGAACGCGTCGGCGTTCTTGATATCGAGCCCGTAGATGAATTCCTTGTCTTCCTTGTAGTGCTTGACCATCGCCAGGATGGCGGCCGTGTTGAAGATCAGCACGGCGGCGGCGGCGATCGCGACCACGGCCTTGATGCCGCTGTGCGGGATGTAGGGCCATGTCATGAGGAGGACGAAGAGGATCGTCGCCCACAGGCAGACGATCAGGAGCGCGGCTCCGCGCACGTCGGAACGATACAGCGCTTCGATGCGCTGTTGCATGTCTGACATCGGTTTCTCCCCTTTTCCGCCGTCCGGTTCCGAATCCCCCGTCCGTCGTCCTCTTTCAACAGAGTGAAATTTTTTTCATAAGTTCTGTCTGAATCCCGCAATTGTCAAGCGCGATTTACGTGGGGTTAACCGTTTGGTTTGCGCGGCGGATTTTGCCTGACAATGAAATTAATTGCTTATGGGTATTGCGGCGCCCGGAGGTTTGCGATCAATATTCGGCCAAAGCTCCCGCCGCTGCGCAGGGGGCAGGGAACAGCAGAGCATTATCGAAACGGAGGACGAGCGGATGACGGCATCCTGGAGATTTTCGACCCTGGCGGATCGGCACCGAGCGCTCGGTTCGAAGCTCGAAGACTGGAGCGGCATGGGAACCGCCTGGACCTACGACAAGGATGCCGACGAGGAGTACATCGCCATCCGCACCAAGGCTGGTCTGATGGATGTCTCCGGCCTCAAGAAGGTCCACATATCAGGGCCGCACGCCTCGCATCTCATCGACCTCGCCACCACACGCGATGTCGAAAAGATCTATCCCGGCAAGTCGGCCTATGCCTGCATGCTGAATGAGGCGGGCAAATTCACCGACGATTGCATCCTCTACCGCACCGGCCCCAACGCTTGGATGGTCGTGCATGGTTCGGGCACCGGCCATGAGGAGTTGCAGCGGGCAGCTATGGGCCGCGACGTCTCGCTGCGCTTCGACGACAATCTGCACGATCTGTCGCTGCAGGGTCCGACAGCAGTCGACTATCTAGCCAAGCATGTGCCGGGCATTCGCGACCTCAACTATTTCCATCACATGCAGACGCAACTGTTCGGCTTGCCCGTCATGATATCGCGCACCGGCTATACCGGCGAGCGCGGCTACGAGATCTTCTGCCGCGGCCAGGATGCCGGCACGATCTGGGACAGGATCCTCGACGAGGGCAAGAGCGCCGGCATCATTCCGTGCCGCTTCACCACGCTCGACATGCTGCGCGTCGAAAGTTATCTGCTCTTCTACCCCTACGACAATTCCCAGAAGTATCCGTTTGAGAACGAAGGCCCGGGCGACACGCTGTGGGAACTCGGCCTCGACTTCACCGTCAGCCCCGGCAAGACCGGCTTTCGCGGCGCCGAGGAGCACTATCGCCTGAAGGGCAAGGAGCGCTTCAAGATCTATGGCGTGCTGCTCGACGGCAAGGAGCCGGCCGATGAAGGAGCGCCGGTCTATCGCGACGGCAAAAAGGTCGGCGTAGTAACCTGTGCCATGTATTCGCCGCTGGTCGAGAAATCGATGGGCATCGCCCGGCTCGACGTGGACTGCGCGGTCAAGGACACCAAGCTCGAAATCCGCAACAAGAGCGGTGCCATCAAGGCGACGGCGCAGCCGCTTCCCTTCGATGATCCCAAGAAGACCAAGCGCGCGGCGAAAGGTTGAGGCATAGTCAACACCGAGGGGTTCGAGCAATTCCAGGAAAGTGTGAAACGGTTTTCCGTCCGGAATTGCGTCGAAGCAAAGAGATAGAGCGGTCCGCCGTTTCTATGAAACGGTGAAGCGCTCGAAGGCACGAAGACATAAATGGCAGCCAAAAGTATCATCAGCCGGCCCGTTTACGGAACCTTGTCTCCGCAACCCGGCAAGCATCATCTTTTCATCGCGGACGCGGAAGGGGCGCTGCGATAGCGGAGATGGCCGGGAGGGCGCCGCCCGGGTTTTTCGGCGACGCCGAAATCGTCTTCATTCCCGGGCTTGACGGCAAACATGCCGTCGCACTCGAAGCGTTGAAGCCGGCACAGTTCCACCAGGCGCCGTCCTTTGCCAGCCTGCTGCCACGGCTCCGGCAGACACTGGCCAACGCGCATATGGGCTTGCGCCTCTATCTCGCCGGCACGGAGGGCCTGATCGGCCAGGCGATGCAGGTGGCGCTTGAAGCCGGCATCGACCACACTTCGATCCAGACCGAGCACCGCGGCTCGCTGGCGCGGCGCATGCAATGTGTCCATTGCAAGGGCATCACCGAGAATGTGACGACGCAGCCGGCGACCTGCGCGCATTGCGGCCTGCTGCTTCTGGTGCGCGACCATTATTCCAGGCGCATCGCAGCCTTCCAGGGCGTCTGCATCAATGCGGAAGATCGCTCGGAGATTCCTCCGATGGAGGAGATTTTTCGATGAGCACCGGAACAACAAAACTCGATGTCGTTGTCAGCGACGTCGTCCCGGTCAACGACCTCGTCACCCGCTTCCATTTTCGCCGGCGCGACGGGCAGCTTTTGCCGACTTTTTCCGGCGGCGCCCATGTCGTGGTCGAGATGCGCGACGGCGAACGCACCAGGCTCAATCCCTATTCGCTGATGGGCTCGCCGCTCGATACGCGCGAATACACGATCTCGGTGCGGCGCGACGATGTCGGCCGTGGCGGCTCGCTGTTCATGCACCGGAGCGTCAAGCCGGGCCTGGAGATGGTGGTCAGCTACCCCGTCAACCTGTTCTCGCTCGACCTGCGCGCCAAAAAGCATCTGATGCTGGCCGGCGGCATCGGCATCACGCCGTTCATGGCGCAGACCGCTCAGCTTGCGGCGGAAGGCGGCAATTTCGAACTGCACTACACCTGCCGCACCGCATCGCTCGGCACCTATGCCGATGTGCTGCGCGAGCGCTACGACCGCCGGGTCAGGCTCTATCATGACGACCTTGAGGAGCGCATCGAACTCGACCGGTTGCTGTCGACACAGCCGCTCGGCACGCATCTCTATGTCTGCGGCCCGGCTGGCATGATCAACTGGGTGCGCGATCGCGCGGCAAGCCTCGGCTGGCCGGCGGAAACCGTGCATTTCGAGCATTTCGCGGCACCTCAACCCGGACTGCCGTTCGACGTGAGGCTTGCCGTCAGCGGCAAGGCGATCCGCGTCGATGAACAGCAGAGCCTCTTGGAAGCGATCGAGGCGGCCGGCGTCGATCCGCCCTATCTCTGCCGTGGCGGCGTCTGCGGCCAGTGCGAGACCAACGTCATCTCTTGCGACGGCAGGTTCATCCACAACGACCACTGGCTGAGCGAGGAAGAGCACCGTTCGGGCAAGAAGATCATGCCGTGCGTGTCGCGCTTCGAAGGCCGGTCGCTGGTCCTGGAACGGTAGAGCATTTTGCAGCCAAGTGGATACACTTGGCGTCGCAGAAATGCGGCTAAAACAAAGAGATAGAGCGGGCAGCCCGCTCTAGGAGAAAATCATGGGCATCACCTTTCGCAAGGAAACGTTCCGCGATGACTTCACCTTCAAGAACAGCCCGGAGCACATAAGGCGCTTCCCGTTCCCGTTCCACGAAGACGCCTACATGTATGCTGTCAACATCGAGCCGCATGTCGTCGGACCCAGGGGCAGCGTGCTGGAAAACCTGATCGACGTCGACGAGCACTATGTCGCCGAGATGCAGGACCGCGCGCTGGTGCTGGCCGAGGATCCGCTGCGCTGCCAGTCGCTGCCGCACATGACGCTGGCCGGCTGGGACCTGCTCGAGCTTTTGATGGAGCAGCAGGCGCTGGGCTATCCCGAGCATTTCACGCTGACCCGCGACGGCGATCGCTGGCGCTGGATCAACCGGCCGCTCGGTATCGACGACACCTTCACTTTCGGCGACACCTCGACGCTGCCTTACGGGCCGATGGAATACATCACCCGGCAGAGCCAGGGCGATTTCTGCATCCTCGACCAGCGCGACGGCAATCTGTGGATGGATGCCGGCATGGTCACCACCCAGGCCGACTGGTCGCTCGATTTCGACATCGGCATGAACTTCTTCGAATGGCATGCGCCGGTGCCGCTGGCGCATGAGAAGGGGATTTTCGTCAGGGCGCTGAAATTCCTCACCAACATCCAGCAAGGCAAGCCGGCTCGACGCCTGAACTGGACGATGACCATCAATCCGCGCCTCGACACCAGCCCCGAGAACTACCACAAATGGGGGCCGGACCGGGCGACGGTGACGCCGGAGAATGTCGGCGACAAGGTGCATCTGCGGGTCGAACTGCAGAGCTTCTGGCGGCTGCCGCGCTCCAACGGCATCGTCTTCCCGATCCGCTGCTATCTGATCAAAATGGATGAACTGGTGACGCAGCCAAAATGGGCCCGGCGCCTGCACCGCGTCATCCGCGACCTGCCTGACGAACTCGCCAACTACAAGGGCCTGACACGCTATCGCCCGGCGTTGGTCGAGTGGCTGTCGAAGCTGGACGATGGGAGCGCGACGAGCCCAGGGTTTGGGCCGGATTGAATAGCTGATGTTGGCGCTGCCCCCAAAGCAGCCAATCTCCCCCCAAGAGGGGGAGATGCCCGGCAGGGCAGAGGGGGGCGCCGTGGAGCGCCTGCCTTGCCCAATCTCCACCTCCGCGCTTACGACGCGTCGCCCAGCCCAGCCACAATCATGACATGCTGGCAGACATTGTCGATATCGCGAATGACATCGTCGTTCCAGAAGCGCAGGACCGTCCAGCCCAGCGCTTCGAATTTGGCGGTTCTTGCAGCGTCCGATTCCGACGTTTCGGCCCGGCCATGCTGGGAACCATCAAGCTCGACGATCAGCTTTTTGTCCGGGCATGCAAAATCGACGATATGGCCGGCGATAGGCATCTGGCGCCGAAACCCCAGTCCCATCAGCCTGTGTGCCCTGATCTCATTCCAAAGCTTGAGTTCGGCATCGGTCATCACCTTGCGCATCGTGCGCGCATTGCGGCGGCTGTTGGCGGATACCAGATTGTGCGTCATCGCGGTTCGCCCCCCTCTGTCCTGCCGGACATCTCCCCCTCCAGGGGGGAGATCGAATGTCACTTCAGCTTTCGCCAATCACCAGTGCAAAAGAGGAGCCGTCGCGAAGCCGATCTCCTCACGAGAGACCAAGGGGAGATCGAGTCCCGCTTAACCCGCGCTCTGCGGATAGCAAATAATCGACAGATAGCGCATCGGCAGTTTCGTCAGTTGCTCCGGCCCGTGCGGCGCGTCGGCGTCGAAGAACAGGCTGTCGCCGGGCTTCATCGGGTAGAGGTTGCTGCCGTGCCGGTAAACGACCTCGCCTTCGAGCATGTAGAGGAACTCCATGCCCTCATGCTGGAAGGTCGGGAACACATCGGAATCCTCGGTCAGCGTGATCAGATAGGGTTCGACGACGACGCCGCTGGTGTTGGAACCGATATGTCCGAGCAGGTTATACTGGTGGCCGGCGCGGGTGCCGCGGCGCTCGACATCGAGACCTTGGCCGGCCTTGACGAAGACGGCGCTGCGCTCTTCCTCGAAGCGGCGGAAGAAGGCGGTGACCGGAACGCCGAGCGCCCGCGACAGTGCCTGCAAGGTGGTCAGCGACGGCGAGGTGATACCATTCTCGATCTTCGACAGCATGCCGAGCGAAATGTCGGTGGCGACCGCGAGATCAGCCACGGTGATGCCGAGCTTCTTGCGGAAGGCCCGCACCTCGCGGCCGATCGCCACCTCCAGCACTTTTTCGCGCGTGTCGCGAATGGCATGCGGGTTCTGCGTCAGCGGCGCGCGGATGGTCTTGCCGTCGGCCGAGACCTTTGGCAGCGGCTTGGCCGTCGCACCGGCAAGACCAGCCTTGGGATCGGAAACCTTCTTCGCCATGTCGCCCCCGGCACTCCTGGGATTTATTTCACTCTAGGTGAACATGTCAGGTGCCGATACAGGAGCGCAACTGCGACGGCAAGTCGCGTGAACGCGCATGCGCATGATAATGATGTTTGGCCGCGTCCGGTTTTTCGCGGGAAATCCACATCGGCGAAACCTTGTTTCAGCATCGGGCTGTTGACAGCACGAAAGGGCCAATTACTGTCCTGTGAGTGAAATTTGTTTCGTAAGAGCAATTCCGGGACAAGCGCATAGCGCTTTCCCCTCGGGAATTGCGTCAAGACAAAAGTCGAAACCAGATCGGGAGGCCTGCCATGAAAAGTCGCGTTGCCGTCATCGGAGCCGGCCCGTCCGGCCTGGCACAGCTCAGGGCCTTCAAGTCGGCGGCCGACAAGGGCGCCGACATTCCCGAAATCGTCTGCTTCGAAAAGCAGTCGGACTGGGGCGGCCTGTGGAACTACACCTGGCGCACGGGCCTCGACGAGCATGGCGATCCGGTGCACGGCTCGATGTACCGCTATCTCTGGTCGAACGGACCGAAGGAGTGCCTGGAATTCGCCGACTATACTTTCGAGGAGCACTTCGGCCGGCCGATCGGCTCCTATCCGCCGCGCGCCGTGCTGTGGGACTACATCAAGGGACGCGTCGAAAAATCAGGCCTTCGCAAATGGGTGCGCTTCAACAGCCCGGTGCGCATGGTGACGTTTTCCGACGAGACGAAGAAATTCACCGTCACCGCGCATGACCGCACCAACGACGTCACCTATTCGGAAGAGTTCGACAATGTCGTTGTCGCTTCCGGGCATTTCTCGGTGCCCAACGTGCCCTATTTCGAGGGCTTTTCGACCTTCAACGGCCGCATCCTGCATAGCCACGATTTCCGCGACGCGATGGAATTCAAGGGCAAGGATATATTGATCATCGGCCGCTCCTATTCGGCCGAGGACATTGGCTCGCAATGCTACAAATACGGCGCCAAATCCATCACCTCCAGCTACCGCTCGAAGCCGATGGGTTTCAAATGGCCGGAGAATTGGAAAGAGGTGCCGCTCTTACAGAAGGTCGTCGGCAAAACCGCGCATTTCAAGGATGGCACCACGAAAGACGTTGATGCCATCATCCTGTGCACCGGCTATCTCCATTCTTTCCCCTTCCTCACCGACGATCTGAAGCTCAAGACCGCCAACCGCATGTGGCCGCTCGACCTCTATGAAGGCGTCGTCTGGGAGAAGAACCCGCAGCTCTCCTATATCGGCATGCAGGATCAGTTCTACACCTTCAACATGTTCGACGCGCAGGCCTGGTTCGCCCGCGACGTCATCATGGGCCGCATCAAGCTGCCCTCGGCCGAGGCGATGGCTGCGCACGGCGCGAAATGGCGCGCACGCGAGGAGACGCTCGAAGACGCCGAGCAGATGATCTGGTTCCAGGGCGACTACACCAAGGAATTGATGGACCAGACCGACTATCCGGGCTTCGACGTCGAGGCGGTCAACCAGACCTTCATGGAATGGGAACACCACAAGGCGGAGAACATCATGGGCTTCCGCGACCACGCCTACCGCTCGCTGATGACGGGCACCATGGCGCCGCTGCATCATACGCCGTGGCTGCAGGCGCTGGACGATTCGATGGAGAGCTATCTCGAGGTGAAGGGCGTCGCGGCGGAGTAGGGCGGCGCCTGCTACCCCAGCCTTGCCCTGGCCTTCGCCGTCCAGGCGCCGAACAGCCGGTCGGCGACAATGCCGATGAAGGCGATGGCCAGACCCGCGACGATGCCGCGGCCGGAATCGGCCTTGGACAGCGCGATGAACACTTCCTGGCCGAGATCGCGGGTGCCGACCATGGCGCAGATGATGATCATCGCCAGCGCCATCAGGATCGTCTGGTTGACGCCCAGCATGATCTCCGGCAGCGCCAGCGGCAGTTGCACGCGAAAGAAGGTCTGGCGCGGCGTGCAGCCCGACACCTTTGCCGCCTCGATCAGCGCCGGCGGCACCTGCCTGATGCCGTGATTGGTGTAGCGGATGGCCGGCACCACGGCGAAGGCAATGGTGGCGATCATCGCCGTGACATCGCCGACCCGAAACAGCATCACCACCGGAATGATGAAGCAGAAGGATGGCAGCACCTGCAGCGTGTCGATGACCGGCGTGACGATCTTCTCGAAGCGGTCGCTGCTTGAAGCCATCAGCCCGATCGGGATGCCGACCAGGCAGGCGATGAAGGCCGAGATACCGCAGAGATAGACGGTTGCCATGGTCTTTTCCCACAGGCCGGTGATGGCGCAGAAGGCAGTCAGCGCTGCCACCAGCGCGGCCAGCCGCAGGCCGGAGAGCTGATAGCCGGCAAGGCCGAGCAGGAACACCGCGCCCAGCCAGGGAAACCCTTCGCAAAAGGCACGCAGCGGGTTCAGCAAATTAAGGATCAGCGCCACGCGGAACGCTTCGATCGTGTCGAAGAAATTGATCGTCACCCAGTTCACCGCTGCTTTCCACAGCGGCGCGGTGGTGAAGGTGATCGCTTTTGGCACTCCCGCGAAGGCCGGCACGAACAGGCCGAGAAATGTCGTCACCACAAGGATGGCGATCGCCAGCGTCAGATTGGGATAGCGCTGCCAGAAGCTCGGGCCCGCCTGCTGATGGGTATTCCCCTCTGCCTGCTTGTGCGCGATGGCCTGGCTCAGCCGGTCGAGCGCAATGGCCAGTGCCACGATGGCAAGGCCGGCTTCCATCGCCTCGCCAACCTTCAGTGCGCGCAGCGCCAGGAGCACGTCGTAGCCGAGGCCGCCGGCGCCGATCATCGAGGCGATGATCACCATGTTCAGCGCCAGCATGATCACCTGGTTGACGCCGACCATCAGTGTCGGCCGTGCCGAGGGCAGCAGCACTCGCCACAGTTTCTGCCGCGCCGTGCAGCCTGCCATCTCGCTGAAATCGTCGATCTCCGACGGCACCCGCGACAGGCCGAGCATCGTTGCCCGCACCATCGGCGGCGTGGCGAAGATGGCGGTCGCGATCATCGCCGAGACCGGGCTGTTGCCGAACAGCAGCAGCATCGGGATGAGATAGGCGAAGGTCGGAATCGTCTGCATCAGGTCGAGGGCAGGGGAGACGATAAGCCTTTCGGCCCATGGCCTGCGCCACGCCCAGATGCCGGCGAACAGCCCGGTGACGATACAGAACGGCACGGCGATGGAGATCAGCGCCAGCGTCAGCATGGCGCTGGTCCATTGGCCGAACAGGGCGATGTAGAGGAAGCAGCCGCCGACCAGCAGGCTGAGTTTTCTGCCGCCAGCGGCATGACCGGCGAGGAAGGCGGCGGCGCAGACGCCGACCCAGGACAGGCGCGGCAGGATATAGGCGTCAGCGCCGTGGCCGATCTTGAAATTCTTGGCCAGTAGATTGAGCGCGAAATCGAGGGGAACGCCGAGCACAGCGGTGATCGAGCGGGTCAACCAGGACAGGTTCGACTTGATCCAGCGCATCAGCGCGCTGACCCAATCGGCGACCGGCACGACGGCACTTGCCGGATAGTTGACGGCCCAGGGCAGGCGGTCCTGCAACAGGAACACGACAAGCACGGCGCCAAGCGCTGCCGCCCAGACCAGCAGCCAGACCTGAATCGGTCGCGACCGCGTCTCGCTGGCGCTTGCTGTCACCGTCATGCGCCGACCCTTGAGCGATCGATGCCGGCCAGCAGATCGATCACCGCTTGCGGCGTCACCTCGCCGATCGGCTTGCCGGTGCCGTTGACCACCGCGAACGGCTTGTTGGCGGCAACGATACCGGCCGAGAAGCTGGCGATCTTGGCCTCCGGCGCCACCGTTCCGCCATGCTCCGAGCCGTCGCAGGCGCGCATTAGGCTGCGTGCCGAAATCACCTTGGCGCGGTCGACGTCGCGGGTGAACTCGGCGACATAGTCGGTCGCCGGATTGACCACCAACTCCTCCGGCGTGCCGATCTGGATGACCTCGCCATCCTTCATGATGGCGATGCGGTCGGCCAGCCGGATCGCCTCGTCGAAATCATGGGTGATGAAGACGATGGTCTTGTGCAGCATGGTTTGCAGCCGCATCAGCTCATCCTGCATTTCGCGGCGGATCAGCGGGTCGAGCGCCGAGAACGGCTCGTCGAGGAACCAGATTTCCGGTTTTGTCGCGAGGCTCCGGGCGATGCCCACACGCTGCTGCTGGCCGCCGGACAATTCGCGCGGATAGAAATGCTCGCGGCCACGGAGCCCAACGAGTTCGATCACCTCGCGCGCCCGTGCCTCGCGTGTCGGCCGATCCTGCCCCTGGATGCTGAGCGGGAAGGCGATGTTCTCCAGCACGTTGAGATGCGGCAGCAGGGCAAAATTCTGGAACACCATGCCCATGCGGTGTCGTCGCAGCTCGATCAGCGCTGCATCCGAAATCTTCAGCAGATCCTTGCCTTCGAATTCGACCTTGCCGTGGGTCGGCTCGACCAGCCTCGACATGCAGCGCACCAGCGTTGACTTGCCGGAGCCCGACAGGCCCATGATGATGAAGATCTCGCCCTGGCGGATTTCGAGGTCGACGGCGCGCACCGCGCCGACAAGTCCGGCAGCTGTGACGTCGGCCATGCTGGCCTTGCCGTCGCGTTCGCGGATGAAATTGGCCGCGTTCGATCCGAACAGCTTCCAGACATTGCGGCAGGCAAGCTTTATCGGGCGGGCATCTTTTGGCGTGCCCGCCCCCTTGGCGCCCTGTTCAGTCTTGTCCGTCATTCAAACGTCCTTCTGGAGCACAAGAACCGAGGCCCGCCTGATCAACTGCCGGGTCTCATCTTCCAGTCGGAACGATCACTGCGCCCAGGCTTTCCAGTCGGCCTCGTGGGCGGCGATCCAGGCGGCGGCGACGTCTTCCGGCGTCTTGCCGCCGAGATCGATCTCGCCGCTCATCTTGTTGAGCTCGTCGGTGTCGACCGTGTAGGCCTTCGCCACCTTGTAGGCGACCGGCCATTTGTCCTTCATGCCGGCCCAGGAGTACTTCCAGATCTCGCCATGCGGCTTGCCGCAATCATATTTGGCGTCGGGGTTGGTGCCCCATTTCGGGTCGTTGTAGCACTCGGCCGTGTATTCGGGGAATTCAACCCATTCGCCCTTGTATTTGGCCGGCGCCCAATGCGGCGAATAGATCCACAGCATGATCGGCGCTTTGCGCTGATAGGCCGAGTCCAACTCGGCGAACATCGCCGCGTCGGTGCCGGCATGGATGACGGTGAAGGGCAGTTTCAGCGCTTCGACGCGCTCGTCGTCAAAGCCTTCCCATGTTACCGGGCCGCCGAGATAGCGCCCCTTCGGTGCGGTCTCCGCCGTCGAGAAGGCTTCGGCGCATTTCGGATCCTTCAGCGCTTCCCAGTTAGGCAGGCCGGGGCACTTCTCCTTCATGTATTCGGGAAACCACCATTCTTCCTTGGCCTTGGGGCCGAGCTTGCCCAGCCGTTCGGTCTGGCCTGTCGCATCGGAGGCCTTCATGGCCTCGCCGGCGGTCGTGTCCCAGAATTCCATGCCGACATCGAGATCGCCATTGGTGAGACCGGTGGTCAGGCTGGAGAGGTAGTCGGCGGTCGGATATTCGACGGTATAGCCGAGCTTTTCCAGGATGCCGCCGAGGATCTTGGCGTTGAGGTTGACGCTGGTCCAGTCGAACAGCGCGATCTTGATCGGATCGTTGGATTCCGGTGCGGCGGCTTGGGCGGAAGGTGTCAGCAGGCTTAATGTCGCGAGCGCGACGGCGCTCATCGAGAGTTTCGAGATCTGGCTGCGAAATGACATGCTTGTTCTCCTTCAAGCTGTGAAAATTATCGTTCGTTCCCTTCTTGCGGCTTTTTCTTGATTGTGTTGGAAAGACTGGTCTTTGCGCAAGACCGTCGGCGCCAAATTATTGCCCCGGCTTTGGCCAGTGCAGGCAAGATGGTGCTCAGTTCTGGTGATAATGGAACAGGATCGGAGTGTCGGCGTCATGACTGCCGACGGATCACTGAGGGAGCGGTCATCTGCGGATCGATTGCCAGTCCTGCGGCGCCCTGCAAGGTGCGAGCCATCAAGGTCGTATGATCTCGGCTACCCGCCTGGTAAGCCCCATCTCGCCAAGGCCGTTTCATAGGATGAAATTATATATACCAAGGTTCATGTCGCGCAACGACTAACGCTTCGCGAGACGTACAAATTCAGACTGCAGGCGAAGCTGAGCTCTTACCAGCAGACGTAGCCGCCATCGACAATCAGGTCGAGGCCGGTGACGAAGCTCGCTGCGCGGCTGGCGAGGAACACCGTCGGCCCGACCATTTCCTCCGGCGCCGCCATGCGCCCCATCGGCGTGTCGCGCTTGAAGATCTTCACCTCTTCCGCCACCTCTGGCCGCTTGTTCATCGGCGTCAGCGTGTAACCGGGACTAACCACATTGACGCGCAGGCCGCGATCGGCCCACTCCATGGCGAGGCTCCTGGACATGTGGATGACGGCGGCCTTCGAAGAGTTGTAGTGCGCCTGCGTCAGGCCGCGGTTGACGATGGTGCCCGACATCGAGGCGATGTTGATGATCGAGCCCTTGCCTCGCGCCAGCATCTTGCGCGCTTCGGCCTGACAGGACAGGAACACGCCGGCGACATTGACGTCGTGAACCTTCTGCCACGTCTCCAGCGGCATCGTCTCGGCGGGCTCGGAGCCCGCCATGCC
>NZ_RZPQ01001500.1:0-382 GCF_003999135.1 Mesorhizobium sp. M7A.F.Ca.CA.004.06.1.1
CACCTGAAGGCCGCCCGCGCGGCGGTCGCTGCGATCCACGCGACCGACCCGTTCGACAACATCCTGCCGCAGGCAGCCGCAGCGCTCGAATCGCAGCTGATCCAGAAGAACCCGGACATGCAGGAACTGATCGGCAAGACGATCAGCGAGAAGGCGCTGGCGCTGGCCTCGCGCCGCGCCGATCTCGAGAAGGAAGCCGCACTCGCCTACGCAAAAGTGTTCTCCGAAAAGGAACTGACCGACATCGCCGCCTTCTACAATTCCGATTCGGGCAAGAAGCTGCTCGATAGCGGCCCGACGGTGACCCGCGAACTGGTCAAGGCAGCCGACATCTGGCAGAACGGCCTCGGCCGCGATCTCGCCCAGCAGGTCGGCGAAACGC
>NZ_RZPQ01001501.1:0-381 GCF_003999135.1 Mesorhizobium sp. M7A.F.Ca.CA.004.06.1.1
CCATCCGCGTAGCCGAACGAAATCGTCGCCAGCCTGAGCGGGCCTTGCGCATGATAGGTGTGGCCATAGCCGACGCCGGCGCCTTTTTCGACGCTGCGCGTCTGTGCCACCTTTGCCTGCAGCCGCACCACCGGCAGCATCGGATTGGACTTTGCCGGCGTCGGATTGATGCCGTAGAGCGCGGCACCGGGGCGGGCGAGATCGTAGTGAAAGCGCTCCCCAAGAAAGATGCCGGAGGAATTGGTCAGCGATGCCGGCGCCTCCGGCAGCATCTTGCGCAGCCGCTCGAACGCCAGCCGCTGCTTCTCATTGGCCGGATGCTCCGGCTCGTCGGCGCAGGCCAGATGGCTCATCACGTAACGGATGTCGATGCCGTCGAAG
>NZ_RZPQ01001502.1:0-380 GCF_003999135.1 Mesorhizobium sp. M7A.F.Ca.CA.004.06.1.1
GGGCTAGAGCATGAAGTTCAGGAACCTGGCTCTTTCCCCACGGCAGGTCGTCGACGACACCGCGCTTTGCCTGGTCTTCTTCACCCGTCTGCCGCTGCCCGTCTTCGATTTTCGCGGCCGCAGCCTTGCCGCCGCAATCTGGGCAGCCCCCATCGCCGGACTTGTCGTCGGCCTGATCGGCGCCATCGTCTTTGCCACGGCCGAACGGTTTGGCCTGGCCATGGGGCCAGCGGCGGCCCTTGCTCTCGTGGCAACCGTGCTCACCACCGGCTGCCTGCATGAGGACGGGCTGTCCGACGTCGCCGACGGCTTTGGCGGCGGCAAATCACGCGGCCGCAAACTCGAGATCATGCGCGACAGCCGCATCGGCGCCTATGGTG
>NZ_RZPQ01001503.1:0-379 GCF_003999135.1 Mesorhizobium sp. M7A.F.Ca.CA.004.06.1.1
GTGCCTGCGGAGCCATGTCGCCGTCTAGAGCCATGATTGCGTCGGATGTATGCAACGCATTGTGGCGATTATGCAACAAGTGTGACCGAGACGGAAATCTTTCGCGAGCCGATCCCCTGAAAAGAGCGCGGGCTCAGATCAAGGCTCAGCCCTGCCGCGATGATTTGTAGACGTTGACGCCGAGCTCGCGGATCTTCTTGCGCAGCGTGTTGCGGTTCAAGCCCAGCAGTTCCGCGGCCTTGATCTGGTTGCCGCGGGTTGCCGTCATCGAAGCCAGGACGAGGGGAAACTCGACCTCGGACAGGATGCGCTGATAAAGCCCGGCAGGTGGCAAATCGCCGGCAAAGGAAGCGAAATAGCGCTGCAGGAAGTGCTCGAC
>NZ_RZPQ01001504.1:0-379 GCF_003999135.1 Mesorhizobium sp. M7A.F.Ca.CA.004.06.1.1
CAGCCGCTCGAGCTTGTGTTGGTTTTCGTCGAGCCCGGCGCCGGTCAGCGGCGGTGGCAGATGACCAAGGGTGACGGCGGCGATGCGGCGCTTGGCTTGCGCCGCTTCGCCTGGGTTGGAGACGATGAAGGGATAGACGACGGGCAAGGCGCCGGTGACGATCTCGGGAAAGCAGTTCTCCGAAAGCGCAACGGTCTTGCCCGGCAGCCATTCCAGCGTGCCATGCGCGCCGACATGGACCAGCGCGTGGACGCCGAGCGACTTTCGCAGCCACAGGCCGAAGGCGATCAGCGCATGGCGCGGGGGCAGCGTCGGATCGTGGTAGTCGGCGCGGCGGTCGGCGGAGCGGCCGCGATCCGGGGCGAGGGCGATGGTGACG
>NZ_RZPQ01001505.1:0-379 GCF_003999135.1 Mesorhizobium sp. M7A.F.Ca.CA.004.06.1.1
GCGGATCTTCATCTCAGCGGCCGACCTCGAAGAAAGGCTTGCCCAGCAGGTCGGGAACGACGTCGATGCCGAGGCCCGGTCCGTCCGGAATGCCCATGCGGCTGCCGGTGACCGGCGGCATGTTCGACGCCGTGCGCACCGTCACCCATTCATGGAAGGCGATGGCATGCAGCCGGCGCTCTTCCGGCGTCGACAGCGACAGATGCGCCATGGCCGCGGTGTCGATCTCGGCGCCGCCCGTGTCCTCGACCGTGATCATGAAGCCGAGGTCGACGGCAACGTCGCGGATCTGGCGCGTCTTCGTCACGCCGCCAAGGCGCGAGATCTTCAGGGTCAGCCCGTCGGCCGCACCCAGGCGATGAATTTCCAGCATCGCCTC
>NZ_RZPQ01000150.1:0-9623 GCF_003999135.1 Mesorhizobium sp. M7A.F.Ca.CA.004.06.1.1
GAAGAACTGCCAGCGTTCGGTGAAGCCGCCAAGCGCGAATTCGAACAGCACGTAAAGCATCGCGCCCGCAACCGGGCCGAACAGCCGACCCTTGCCGCCAAGGATGATGAGCACGATCAGCTCGCCCGACATGTGCCAGGACAGCATCGAGGGGCTGACGAAGCGGTTGAGATCGGCAAACAGCGCGCCGGCGAGGCCTGTGACCATGGCAGAGATGGCGAAGGCAACGAGCCTGATGTTGAAGGGTGCGATGCCGACGGCGGACAGCCTGGTCGCGTTCTGCCGTGCCGCCTGCAATGCGGCACCGAAGCGCGATCCGCGCAGCAGCCAGAACAGACCAAGTGCTGCCATCAGCACGACATAGCAGATCAGGAAATAGGTCAGGGACTGCGCCGTGTTCATACCGGGAAAGCCATTGCGGACATAGATCGACAGCCCGTCCTCGCCGCCATAGGCCGGCCAGGAGATGGCGAAGTAGTAGATCATCTGCGCGAAAGCGAGCGTGATCATGATGAAATAGACGCCCGTCGTGCGCAGGCTGATCGCGCCGATCGGCAAGGCGACAAGGCCGCAAACCAGGATAGCCACCGACCAGATGACCAGCATCGAGGTCGTGCCTTGCAGGCCAAACAACAGCGGTTCGGCGTTGAAGGCATGGGTCGCCAGGATGCCGGCGGCATAGCCGCCAAGGCCGAAGAAGGCGGCGTGGCCAAAGGATACCAGCCCGCCAAGACCAAGCGCGATGTTGAGCCCGACAGCAGCGAGCGCAAGGATCGTAATGCGCGTGGCAAGCGTGACGTAGAATTGCTCGCCCATTGCAGACGCACTGAACGGGATCGCTAGCAGCAGAAGTGCCAGCAGTATATTGATGATGGTTTCGCGGCTCATGGTGGCCCTTACGACTGCGCCGCAAACAGGCCGCTTGGCCTGAAAGCGAGGATCAGGGCCATGACTATGTAGATCAGCATGGAGGCGAGTGAGGCACCGATCAGCCCGGCCTGTGCCGTCGGCATCATCAACGCCAGCGCCTTGGGCAGGAGGAAGCGGCCCATCGTGTCGACGAGGCCGACGAGGATGGCACCGAACAGCGCACCCTTGATCGAGCCGATGCCGCCGATGACGATGACCACGAAGGCGAGGATGAGTGCTGGCTCGCCCATGCCGACCTGCACCGATTGCAGCGCACCGACCAGCGCGCCGGCAAGGCCGGCAAGGGCAGCACCTAGCGCGAAGACAACAGTGTAGAGCGTGCGGATGTCGACGCCGAGGGCTGCGATCATCTCGCGGTCGGATTCGCCGGCGCGGATGCGCATGCCGAGACGGGTGCGCGAGATCAGCAGATAGAGCCCCACAGCAACGGCGATGCCGACGCCGATAATGGCGAGGCGGTAGAGCTGGTACTGGCCACCGCCGGGCAGGGGCACCGCGCCTTGCAGCAGCGGTGGGATGTCGAGATAAAGCGGAAACGAGCCAGACAGCCAGCGCGTGCCTTCCGAAAAGATCAGGATCAGCGCAAACGTCGCCAGCACCTGGTCAAGATGGTCGCGCTCATAAAGCCTGCGGATGACAACGATCTCCATGACCGCACCGGCGGCTGCCGCAGCGATCAGGCTCGCCACCAGACCGATCCAGAACGAACCAGTGGCGGCGGCGACCGTGGCACAGGCAAAGGCGCCGACCATGTAGAGCGAGCCATGGGCGAGGTTGATCAGGCCCATGACTCCGAAGATCAGCGTCAGGCCGGCGGCCATGAGGAACAGCATCACTCCGAGCTGCAGCCCGTTGAGAAGTTGTTCGATCAGAAGGGCGATGGACAAATGAACGATCCGGACTGTGGTTCAAGGCGGGGAATGCCGAAGCAAGCCGCTGCAAGATACGGCGATGCGGCCTCGCCGCGGCCCCGGCCCCGTCGATGACGAGGCCGGCACTTTAGCAAAGCGGATGCAGCCTTGGGCTACATCTTGCACTGGTCGGCATAGGCGTCCTTGTGGTGTTCGAAGGCGGTGGCGATGATCTTGTTGGTCAAGACATCGCCTTCCTTTACCACCTCACGGACGTAGATGTTCTGGACCGGATGATTGTTGGTGTTGAAGGTGAACTCGCCGCGCACCGACTTGAAATCGGCTGCCTTGAGGGCCGCGCGGAACGCGTCCTTGTCCTTAACACTGGCCTTGGACAGCGCAGACAGGATCAGGTTCGCCGTATCCCAGCTCTGGGCGGCGTAGATTGAGGGCAGGCGATTGTATTCGGCCTTGAAGGCCTCGACGAACTGCTTGTTGGCTTCGTTGTCGAGGTCCCTGGACCAGCTCGCCGAGTTCTTGACGCCAAGGGCTGCGTCGCCAACCGCGGGCAAAATGTCCTGGTCGAAGGAGAAGCCAGGACCCATGACCGGGATGTTCACGCCCGACTGGGCGTACTGCTTCATGAAGGAAATGCCCATGCCGCCAGGCAGGAAGAAGAACACCGAGTCGGCACCGGAATCGCGGATCTGGGCGATCTCGGCGGCGTAGTCGGCCTGGCCGATCTGGGTGTAGGCCTCGCCTGCCAGCTCGCCCTTGTAGTAGCGCTTGAAGCCGGTCAGCGAATCCTTGCCAGCCGGGTAGTTGGGCGCGAGGATGAAGGTCTTCTTGTAGTCCTTGTTGGCGTACTGACCCATCGCCTCATGGAAATTGTCGTTCTGGTAGGCGACGTTGAAATAGTTCTTGTTGCACTTGGCGCCGGCAAGGGCCGACGGGCCGGCATTGGGCGACAAATAGATGACGTCCTGCGCCACCGCGTTGGGCACCACCGCCATCGCCAGGTTCGACCAGATGATACCGGTGAGCAGGTCGACCTTGTCGCTCTGGATCATCTTTTCGGCGAGCTGCACCGCGATCTCGGGCTTCTGGGCATCGTCTTCGATGACCAGTTCGACATCTTTGTTGCCGGACTGTTTCATCGCCAGCGTAAAGGCATCGCGCATGTCGACGCCGAGACCCGCACCGCCGCCCGAAAGCGTGGTGATGACGCCGATCTTGACGGGTTCGGCATAGGCAAGGCCAGATGTGGCCAGCGACAAAGCGAACATGCTGGATGCCAGGATATTCTTCATTTTTCTCTCCTTCCCAGTGTTTTCAATATAGATAAAATAGCTTTAGAGCCGGGTGCGAACTTTCCAGAGTTCAGTGAACAGTTCAACCTCCAGCATCTCTTCAGATACGAAGCGCCCGACGTGCCGCCGGTGCTGCGTTTCATGCCGATGATGCGTTCGACTGTGGTGACATGATTGAAGCGCCAGCGCCCGGCCATTGCCGATCGGCGCGGTGTGGTCACCCAGACCCTTTTCGACCAGACGTCGGTCAGTTCGACACCGGCATTAAGGTATTCGGGGTAGTCGAAGCCATCGAGCAGGAAGTTCGGCCACTGTTCCTCGGGCGGAAGGTTGTCGCGCGTGAACGTGTCGATATGCGCTGACGGTCCAAGCATTCTGCGGCTGTCCCCTAGATGCTCGTTGCCACGGTCTTGTCGCCGTGCGTGTGTTTGAATACGCAACTTGCGGGGAGGCTTTGCGCCGACGCCGGGCTGGTCATCCGGCATATGCGGCAGCACCCGGCGCGATCGAATATGCGACCGGCATTTGGCACAGCGAGACCTCCCACGCTCTCGACTGACGATTGAGAATTGCACCAGACCAAATTTATTTCAAGCCTAAAGTTTTTAGCCATGCCCGAGCGTTGGTGCACAAATGCGGCATGTTCGGCATCTTCGGCAAGCTCTTTGGAAAACACCGTTTTTCGCCGAACGTCTCGCCGTCGAAAACCTGGGAAGGCCTGATCGGCACGCCCTTCTCGCCGCTGCAGGCGGCGGCCGTGGCCTTCGTCGCCTGCTCGATGGGATTTCTTGGCGGGTTGGTCGCCTCGGCCATCAAGCGCGACCAGGGCGTCAAGGACTGGGGCCATCTGATCGAAGGCCATGGCGGCATGATGGACCGCACCGACAAGCCTGGTCTTCGCCGCGCCTGTCTTCTTTCACATTGTGCGCTATTTCTGGACGGTCTGAGCCGGCGGCGTCTTGCCCGCCGCGATCAGACCCGGATCAGCATGGTGACGACCAGAAACCACGCTATTTGGCGCGTTTCCTGACATACAGTTCCAGCTTGTGGCGGACGATTTCGAAGCCAAGCTCCGACGCTATCTCGGCCTGCAGTTTCTCGATTTTGTCGGAACGGAACTCGATCACCTGACCGGTGTCGAGGTCGATGAGATGGTCGTGATGTTCACGGTCCGCGTTTTCGAACCGGGCGCGGCCCTCGTCGAAGGCATGACGCTGGATGGCGCCTTTCTCCTCCAGGAGCCGCAACGTCCGGTAGACGGTCGACAAGGAAATGCTGCCGTCGATCTGGTGGGCACGAGAATACAATTCGTTCGCGTCCGGATGGTCGTGCGCATCCGCCAGCAGCCGCAAGATCACCTTGCGTTGTTCGGTCATCCGGACACCGGCGGCTTTCAAATTGCTCCGGAATCGCTCGAAAAGGTCGTTATCCGCTTTCATCCGCCATACTTAGCCGCGTTGCCACGCGACTGCAATTAGCTACTTGCAAATCAGTTGCAACTGCAATATTAGATGCAAATCAAACGCATTAGCATGACGTGAGCAGCGCATGGGCGACGATCAACTCCAGTCGAAAGGCATCCGATGACTGTTTCTGCTTCCCCAACCCGCAGGACGATGCTGCGGGCGCTTGGCGGCCTTGTGGCCATCGGTTTTGCGACGATGGCGAGCCTCGTTCCGGTCATGGCACAGGAGACCCAGCCTGCGGCAGGGAAGGTTCTGCGCGTCGTGACGACGTTCACGATCATCCAGGATATCGCGCAAAACGTAGCCGGGACCGCGGCAATCGTAGAGTCGGTGACCAAGCCCGGCGCCGAAATCCACGACTATCAGCCGACGCCGCTCGACGTGGTGAAGGCGCAATCGGCCGACCTCGTGCTCTGGAACGGCATGAACCTCGAACGCTGGTTCGAGAAATTCTTCGACAACGTGAAGAACGTGCCGAGCGCCGTCGTCACGGACGGTGTCGAGCCGATGGGGATCAAGGAGGGGCCCTACGAAGGCAAGCCCAATCCGCATGCGTGGATGTCGCCGAAGAACGCCCTCATCTATGTCGAGAACATCCGCAAGGCGCTGTCCAAGGCGGATCCGGCAAACGCCCAGGTCTATGCCGCCAACGCCGCCGCCTATTCGGAAAAGATCAAGGCAATCGACGAGCCCATGCGCAAGCGCCTGTCGGCGATCCCCACGGACCAACGCTGGCTGGTTACAAGCGAAGGCGCTTTCAGCTACCTGGCACGCGACTTCGATCTGCGCGAAGCCTATCTGTGGCCGATCAACGCCGACCAGCAAGGCACTCCGCAACAGGCGCGCAAGCTCATCGACCTGGTGCGCGAGAACAAGATTCCGGTGGTGTTCAGCGAAAGCACCATTTCGGACAAGGCGGCCAAGCAAGTCGCGCGCGAAACCGGAGCCACCTATGGAGGCGTTCTCTACGTCGATTCGCTGAGCGAGGAAGACGGCCCGGTTCCGACCTATCTGAAGCTTCTCGAAACCACCGTCGAGACTATCGTCCAGGGGTTCGGCGGGTGACCGGGGTTCGCACCGCGCTCGCTCCGGACAGCGTCCAGGGCAGCCATGATCGAACATCGACCGGTAGCGGCCGGGTCGTTGCCTCCATCGACGTGGACGACGTCACCGTCAGCTATTCAAGCGGGGTCACGGCCGTACACTCCGCCTCTTTCAGGCTCGGCGCCTCCACCATCTGCGCGCTGGTCGGCGTCAACGGCTCCGGCAAATCGACGCTGTTCAAGGCGCTGATGGGCTTCCTGACGCCGTCGACCGGAACAGTGCTTATCGCCGGATTGCCGGTCCACGCAGCGCTGAAGCGCGGCCTGGTAGCGTATGTGCCGCAGAGCGAGGATGTCGACTGGAACTTTCCGGTGCTGGTGGAAGATGTCGTCATGATGGGCCGCTATGGCCACATGAATTTTCTGCGTATCCCACGCAGAGCCGATCGCATGGCGGTCGACGCGGCGCTGGAACGGGTCGGCATGACCGATTTTCGCAAGCGCCAGATCGGCGAACTGAGCGGCGGCCAGAAGAAGCGCGTGTTCCTGGCGCGCGCTCTGGCGCAGGGCGGCGAGATCATCCTGCTCGACGAGCCGTTCACCGGCGTCGACGTGCAGACCGAAGCAGCGATCATCGATCTCCTTCGGTCGATGCGCGACGACGGCAAGCTGATGTTGGTGTCGACGCACAATCTCGGCAGCATCGTCAATTTCTGCGACCATGTCGTCATCTTCAACAAGACGGTGCTGGCCTTCGGACCGACAGAGACAACGTTTACGCAAGCCAATCTTGCGAAAGCTTTTGGCGGCGTGCTGAGGCATCTACGCCTCGGCGGCGCCGATCTTCACGACGACCCCGACGCTCGCCACCTGACCGTGCTGACCGATGACGAGCGCCCTCTGGTGCTTTACGGCGAGCGCGATCAAGAGAAGATGATGAAGCCCGACAGCGGATCGCCAGCCCCGTGATTGACATCCTGCTGGAACCCTTCACCTACAACTACATGGCCAAGGCCATCTGGGTCAGCGCCCTGGTCGGCATGGTCTGCGCGTTCCTGTCCTGCTATCTCATACTCAAGGGCTGGGCCCTGATGGGCGACGCGCTTGCCCACTCGGTGGTGCCGGGCGTTGCGGCCGCCTACATGCTGGCCCTTCCCTATGCCGCCGGCGCATTCGCCTCCGGCCTCATCGCCGCACTCGGCATCACCTTGGTGCGGCGCGTGACGCAACTTCGCGAGGACGCCGTGATCGGCCTTGTCTTTACAACGCTGTTCGCTGGCGGGCTGCTGATTGCGTCGATCAGTCCGACCTCCGTAAACATCCAGTCCATCGTACTCGGCAACATCCTCGCAATCTCCGACGAGGATGTAACCCAGGTCATCCTCATCGCAGCGGTTTCGCTGGCTGTATTGGGGCTTCGATGGAAGGATATGATGCTGGTGTTCTTCGATGAGAACCATGCGCGCGGCGTCGGCCTGAATCCGTGGCGGTTGCGGGTCCTGTTCTTCGTGCTGCTCAGCGCCTGCATCGTCGCCGCGCTCCAGACCGTCGGCGCGATCCTCGTGATCGCGATGGTGGTAACGCCTGGTGCCACCGCCTATCTGCTTACCGATCGGTTCGGCGTCATGATCCTGCTCGCGATGGCGATCGGCGCGGCGACGAGCGCGGTCGGCGCCTATCTCAGCTTCTTTCTCGATGGCGCGACTGGCGGACTGATCGTGGTGCTGCAGACCGTGGTCTTTCTGACTGCCTTCGTCTTCGCACCCAAACATGGCCGTCTCGCCGCGCGCCGGGCGGCACGTGCCGCATCCCAGGTCGCGTCATGATGACAATCTGGTCCTGGATCGCCGAACCGCTCAGCCATGAGTTCATGCGTCGCGGTCTCACCGTCGCCATTCTGGTCGGCGCCATCTGCGCGGTGTTGTCCTGCTATCTCGTCCTGAAGGGCTGGTCGCTGATGGGCGACGCCGTTTCGCATGCCGTGCTTCCGGGTATTGTGCTCGCCTATATCGCCGGGATCCCGCTTGCCTTCGGCGCATTCGTGGCAGGGCTTGGCTGCGCTTTGGCGACGGGCTACCTCAAGCAGCACAGCCGGATCAAGGAGGACGCAGTCATGGGCATCGTCTTCTCAGGCATGTTCGCGTTTGGCCTGGTTCTGTTCGTCAAGGTCGAGACCGACCAGCATCTCAATCATATCCTGTTCGGCAACATGCTCGGCGTCCAGTGGCGCGACGTGATCGAGGCGGCGATCATCGTCGTGCCGGCGATCCTCATCGTTCTGGCAAAACGCAAGGATCTGCTGCTCTATTGTTTCGATCCGGCCCATGCGCGCGCGATCGGCCTGCCCGTCAATCTGCTGCATTTCGGGCTCTTGACGCTGCTCGCGTTGACCATCGTGGCCTCGCTGAAGGCTGTCGGGATCATCCTTGTCATCGCCATGCTGATCGCGCCGGGAGCGATCGGTTTTCTTTTGACGAAGAGCTTTGAGCGGATGCTCGCCATTGCTGCCGCGGCCGCCATCGGGTCGAGCGTCGTGGGAACGATCCTCAGCTATCACATCGACGCAGCCACGGGTCCGACCATCGTCGTGGTTCAGGCCGGCGTTTTTTTGCTTGCCCTGTTCCAGTCGAAGCGCCCAAAGCAACAGGTGCAACTGGGCATTTCGGGAGAGTAATCGCGACCCTGACCGAGGCCACGCTTAAAGCCGGTTGCGGATCAGCATGGTGACGACGAAGAACGCGCCGACCGAGCTGGTGATGATGCCGATCGGCAGTTCCTGCGGCGGCAGCAGCGTTCGGGCCAGAAGGTCGCTGGCCAGCAACAGCACCGCGCCGAACACGGCGCAGCTGGCAACCAGGCGCAGGTGCAAGGGGCCCGCCAGCGGCCGCGACAGATGCGGGATCATCAGCCCGACGAAGCCGATGACGCCGGCGACCGAGACCAGGATCGCCGTCGAGAAGGCGGCGACGAGAAAGGTCATCCTTCGCATCCGCGCCACCGGCACGCCCAGGCTTTCGGCGGCGTTTTCGCCGGCCAGGAAAGCATCGAGCCGGCGGTGGTTCCACAGCGCGTAAGCCAGGATAGTGCCCGCACCCAAGGCGCCGAGCCAGATATTGTCCCAGCGCGCCAGGCCGAGCCCACCCATGGTCCAGAACAGCACGGAGTGCGCGGCGCGCTGGTCGCCGGCAAAGACAAGATAATTGGTCAAGGCGGTGAACATGAAGGACACGGCAAGGCCGGCAAGGATCAGCCGCTCCGGGCCTTGCCCCCTCACCCGCGCAACCAGCAGCAGGACGACACCGGCAGCCAATATGCCGCCGGTGAAGGCCGCGACCGGCAATGTCCAGATGCCGAAACTGTCTCCGAAGACGGTGATGACGGAAACCGCACCCGCGGCGGCGCCCGACGACAGGCCGAACAGGAACGGGTCGGCAAGGTCGTTGCGGGTCACCGTCTGCAGCAGCGCACCGACGACGCCGAGACCGGCCCCGACGCAGATGGCCAGGATCGTGCGCGGCAGCCGCAGGTCGACGACGATCTTGCCTACCGGCCCGGACACGTCGTGCCCGCTGAAGCCAATCGCACGGCCAAGCGAGGCAACGACGTCGGCCAACGGAATCAACGTCGAGCCATAGGCGATCGACAGCAGAGCGAGAGCGGCGATCGCCGCCGCTCCCACCAGCATGGCCAGTGCGAATGCCGGATGGCGCAAACCTGGAAATGCGTCGTGTCTGTCAGGACGCGTGCGACGCACTTCCAGGATCTTTTGCTCATGCATGTCGTTGCCCCAAAACCGCTGCGCACTTTTGGGCGACAGGCATCAAAACGCTTCCGGATGCATGGCCTTGGCGATTTTGTCGATCGCTTCGATATTGGCGGGTCCGGGTGTCAGTTCGGCATAGCGCAGGGCGACGAAGCGCTCGTTCTTGACCGCGTCCGTTTCTTTCATCGCCGGGTGGGACTTCAGGAAATCAAGCAGTTTCCTGTAGCCGCCGCCGTCCTGGTAATCGAGCAGGATGAGGA
>NZ_RZPQ01000151.1:0-9562 GCF_003999135.1 Mesorhizobium sp. M7A.F.Ca.CA.004.06.1.1
GGCCATACCGACGTGAAGCTCTTCAAGGCCGAAGCGGAATTGCCCGTGCTGCTCAGGCCCGGAGACAAGATTCGCTTCGCAATTGCAGGGATCGAGGCATGATCGAGATCCTCACCACCGGCCTGCCGAACACGGTCCAGGATCTCGGCCGGCCCGGTCATCTGGCGCTGGGGGTCAGCCATGGCGGCGCCATGGACAAGCAGGCACTGGCGATCGCCAATCTCATGCTGGGCAATGATCCTTCGGCCGCCGGGATCGAGGTCACGCTTCATCCGTTCCGGCTGCGCGCGCATATCGACACCGCCGTCGCCATCACCGGCGCTGATTGCGCCGTCAGCATCGGCGACCGGCCCTGCCCGCCCTGGTGGGCCATGACGATCCGCGCAGGCGAGACCCTTGTCCTCGAGGCGCCGCGCGCCGGTGCTCGTTCCTACATCGCCTTTGCCGGCGGGATCGATCTGCCGCCCGTCATGGGGTCGCGCGCGACGGATGTGAAAGGCGGTTTCGGCGGGTTCGCTGGACGCGGCCTGTCGCGCGGTGACCGGCTTGCGCTCAAACCTGCGCAATGCCGCCTTCCCGCGGGCGGCATCGGCGCAGCGCTGGAGGAGCGACGAGGCGCGGCGGACGCCTTGGCCTCGGCAATCGAATTGCGGGTTCTGCCGGCCGCCGAGTTCGACGCCTTCACGCCGGAGGCCCAGGCGGCTTTCACCGGCAGCGAATGGCGCATCACCGACGACGCCAACCGTATGGGATATCGCCTTGCTGGAGAGACGCTTTCGCTCCTCTCACCGCTCGAATTGCTCTCGCACGGCATCGTACCAGGCACAGTCCAGGTGCCGCCGTCCGGCCAACCGATCATCCAACTTGCCGATGCCAACACTTGCGGCGGCTATCCGAAGATCGCTACGGTGATCGAAGCCGACCTCTGGCGGCTGGCGCAAGCGCCGGTCGGCGCGCGCCTGCGTTTCTCAGCGGTCTCGATAAAAGCGTCGACGGAAGCGCTTCGCGCGAACCGGCAGCAAAGTCACGACTTTATCGCCGCCCGAAACCTTATGGCCGGCGAGCAGAGGACTCCATGAAAATTCGCCCCTTCACCATCGAGATTGCCCAGTCTGAAATCGACGATTTGAAGAAGCGCATCTCGACCTGGCGCGAGCCGGACCAGTTGCAGGCGATAGGCTGGGCGCAGGGAACGGAGCACGAGGAACTGCGCCGACTTATGCAGCACTGGCGCACCGGCTTCGACTGGCGCAAGCAGGAAGCCGCCTGGAACATCCATCCGCACTACCAGACGGATATCGGCGGCGAAACCATCCATTTCATCCATGCGCGCGCCGCTGTGGCGACCAACAGAACGGTCATACTCACCCATGGCTGGCCAGGCAGCGTCTTCGAATTTCACAGGCTGATCCCGCTTCTGACCGATCCGCTTTCGCATGGCGGAAGACTGGAGGACGCCTTCAACGTCGTGGCCCCGTCGATTCCCGGCTATGGCTTTTCGAGCCGGCCGACCAGGCCTGGCCTCAACCTGTTCACCGTCGCCGATCTTTGGGCCGAGTTGATGAGCCGTCTAGGCTATGAGCGATATCTCGCCCAGGGCGGGGATCTGGGCGCCAGCGTGTCGACCTGTCTGGCGCACGCGCATCCAGGCAGTCTCGCCGGCGTGCATCTGAACTTCGTCCCCGGCTCATACTCACCTCCTCACGATCCAGGCCCGGATGGCGACCTGAGCTTGGAAGAACGCGCCTTCCTGGAACGGAAAGCCGGATGGGCGGATCTTCATGGCGCCTATGCTCATATTCAAGCGACGCGCCCGCAAACGCTTGCCTACGGGCTGACGGATTCGCCGGTCGGACTGGCGGCCTGGATGATCGAGAAGTTCCGCGACTGGAGCGATTGCGATGGCGATCTGGCCAACGCCGCTTTTTCGCGCGACGACATGCTCGCCAACATCTCGCTCTACTGGTTCACCCGGACCGTCGCTTCGTCGATGCGGCTCTATTGGGAAACGCGCGCCCGTCCGCTTGCATTCGCGCCCGGCACGGCGATCAACGTCCCGCTTGCAGTGGCTTTGTTCCCCAAAGAGCTGCCGATGCCGCCAAGGAGTTGGGTCGAGCGCGTCTTCAAGGACATCCGCCAGTGGACAGCGATGCCGCGCGGTGGTCATTTCGCAGCCCTCGAGCAGCCCGCTTTGCTTGCACAGGATCTAAGAGCCTTTGCCGGTGGTCTGGATTTTTAAAGGCAGCGTTTGCGCGCAGCCAAGCCCGAAGGCCAGAAATGACCAACACCACGATCACCACCGATGCCCTGCATGAGCGCGTCGATGCAATTTTCCGCAAGGCCGGACTGAACCCCATTCAGGCCAGCGCCATTACAAGGGTCATCGTCGCGGCGGAACGCGATGCCTGCAAGTCGCATGGCATCTACCGGATCGAAGGCGCCCTGCGGACGATCAAGGCCGGAAAGGTGAGCCCACACGCGGTGCCCGAGTTGTTGCCTCAAGACGCTCCCGCCCTCGTCAAAGTGGATGCGAAGCATGGTTTCGCCAACCCAGCCTTCGAATTGGGTCTGCCGGTGCTGATCGAGCGGGCACGGTCGTGCGGCATTGCCGCACTCGCGATCAACGATGCGGTGCATTTTTCCGCCCTTTCGGTGGAGGTCGAAGCTTTGACACAGGCAGGCCTGACCGGCCTGGCCATGTGCCCGAGCTATGCCACCGTCGCTCCGACCGGTGGCAACGGACCATTGCTGGGCACCAATCCTTTTGCCTTTGGCTGGCCGCGAGAAGAGCAGCCTCCCTACGTTTTCGACTTCGCGACCTCGGTTGCCGCGCGCGGCGAGATCGAGCTCCACCGCCGGGCAGGCAAGAAGCTGCCGGAAGGCTGGGCCATGGATTCTGACGGCAGGCCAACGACGGACCCCGAAGCTGCCCTGGCGGGCGCCATGCTTCCCTTCGGCGGGCACAAGGGCTCGGCCATCGCGACGATGATCGAACTGCTCGCCGGGATCATGATCGGCGACCTGACCAGCCCCGAGGCGCTCGAGCTGCTTGGCACCACGACGCTTTATCCGTCGCACGGAGAGTTGGTCATCGCTTTCTCGCCGAAAGCCTTCGCCGCCGGCCGGCCCGGCAATCCGCTGGGCCGTGCTGAAGCGCTGTTCGAGGCGATCTTGGGCCAGGGTGCGCGCCTGCCCTCGCAAAGGCGGTTCCTAGCCCGCGAGACGTCGGAGCGCGACGGTATCGTCCTATCGCACCAGGAAATGGAACAACTCGATCGTTTTCTCGAACGGGGGCTCGACGCGGTCTGAATCGGTATCGCCAGGGCCAAGACCAATCACAGGAGGAGAAAAATGCGCTGGACGAAAACATTCACGGTCGTCGGCTGCCATGCCGAGGGCGAAGTCGGCAATGTGATCACCGGAGGCGTCAAGGACGTTCCGGGCAAGACCATGTTCGAAAAGAAGGAGTATCTCGAAGCGCATATGGACGACATTCGTGGGCTGCTCTTGTTCGAGCCGCGCGGTGCGCCCTACGTCAACGGCAACATCATCCTGCCGCCTTGCGATCCCTCGGCGGATCTCGGCTACGTCATAATTGAAAGCACGGAATACCCGCCCATGTCCGGCTCAAACACCATCTGCGTCGCCACAGTGGCGCTGGAGACGGGCATGGTGCCGATGAAGGAGCCTGAGACATTGCTGCGCATGGAAGCGCCGGCCGGCATGATCGAGGTGCGCTGTCTCTGCGAGAACGGCAAGGTGAAGCAGGTGGAGTTCACCAATGTACCGGCTTTTGCACTCCACCTCGACACGCATGTCGAGGTGGAAGGGCTCGGCACGATCACCGTCGACACCTCCTATGGCGGCATGACTTTCGCCCATGTCAATGCGCGCGCACTCGGCTTTTCCATAACACCCGACGAGGCCCACCAGATGTCGCTGATGGGCCAACGCATCAAGAAGGCGGTCAACGAACAGCTCAAGGTCGTGCATCCGGAGAACCCGAAGATCCGCGACGTGTCCAACGTGATTTTCGAAGGTCCGATCGAGCGCGTCGACGGGCGCGTGGAAAGCGTCAACGGCACGGTGTGCCTGCATGGCAGGCTCGACCGCTCACCGACAGGCACCGGCACCACCGGGCGGCTGGCGGTGATGTCGGCAAAGGGGCAGATCGTCAAGGGCGAGCTGTTCCGTAACAGATCGATCATCGGGACCCATTTCGATTCCCGCGTGATCGCCAATACGCGCCTCGGCGATCGCGACGCTGTCGTGGTCACCATCGCCGGACAAGCCTGGATCACCAGCATCGGCCAATATGGCCTCGACCCGACGGACCCTTATCCACGCGGGCATCGCCTCAGCGACGTCTGGTTCTGAAACGGACGCGGCCGTGCTCAGGCCGCGAACGCTCTGACCCTGACGCCGCTCGCCTCCAGCCGTCGCCGAACGCGCGCGGCGATGGCGACGGCTGCCGGCGTGTCGCTGTGGACGCAGATCGAATCGATCGGCGTCTGCAGCATCTGCCCGGAAAGCGTCTCGATGGCGCCTTGCTTGACCATCCGCACGACCCGTTCTGCCGCCTTCTCGGCGTCGTGGATGACAGCGCCTTCCAGCTTGCGCGAGACAAGAAAGCCTTCCTCCGTATAGGCGCGGTCGGCAAAGATTTCGGACCTGACCGTCAGGCCCGCGTCGCGCGCGATCCTGTCCTGGAAGCCGAGCGCAATGGCCAGGCAGATCAGGCCGGGATCGACGGCCTTGACCGCGCGCGTCACCGCTTCGGCGACGCCACGATCGGTCTGGGTAAGATTGCCTAGCGCGCCATGCGCCTTGACGTAGCGGATCGGGTGGCCGGCATAGGCGGAAAGCGCCTGCGCCGCGCCGATCTGGTAGGCGACCAGCCTTTCGATCTCATCCATGGAATGCGGAATGATGCGGCGTCCGAACCCCCACAGATCGGCGAAGCTCGGATGCGCGCCAACAGCAACGCCCTTGTCGCGCGCCATCGAGAACGTGGCCGCCATGATCTCGGGGTCGCCGGCGTGAAAGCCGCAGGCCACATTGGCGGAACTGACGATGTCGAGGATCGCCGCATCGTCGCCGAGCCTGTAGGCTCCAAAACCCTCGCCCATGTCGGAATTGATATCGACCTGCAATCCTTGGGCCGCCATGGCGCTTTCCTCAGTGGTTCGAACCATCGCCTTGCTTCACACCAGCCCGTAGAGCGGCGTGCCGTAGCCGACGACCGCTCCGTCCTCGATCAGCGCTGCACCCAGCACACCGTCTGCCGGCGCAACGATTGCCTTCAGGCATTGGCCGACCTGCAGGACGCCGACCGTCTCGCCCTTGCGAACCGTCTGGCCAGGTTCGGCGATCGGGCGACCGGTCGTCGGGTGATCGAGACGGAACACGCCGACGCCGGGCGCGCGCACGCCCTTGAAGGCCGTTTCGGCCTTCGGGGCTTCGGCCAGGGGTGTCGAGGCAACAACGGATTGCATGTGCAGGCGCAACGAAAAGCCGGCCTCCGACACTTCGATCTCGCCGATGCCGGCGCTAGCGCACCAGGCGGCCAGCCTTTCGATCTCCTCAATCGTCATCGCCGCCTCGTCCCTGGAGCAGACCGCCTTCAATGAGACGTTCGAGATGATGGATATCGAAGCCGCCGGCAGCGAAGCCGGGCTCGTCCATCAGGAGGCCGTGCAGCGGCGCGTTGGTGGCGATGCCGACAGCCTCCATCTCGCCCAGCGCGCCGCTCATGCGCCGGATCGCCTCGGCTCGCGTCACGCCATGCGCCAGCAGCTTGGCCACCAATGAATCGTAGTGCGGCGGGACGGTGTAGCCGGAGTAGAGATGCGATTCGACGCGGATTCCGGGACCTCCGGGCGGCGTCCAGCGCTCGACCCGGCCCGGATGCGGGCGAAAGCTGTATGGATCTTCAGCGTTGATGCGGCATTCGACGGCGTGGCCCTGGATGCGGATGTCTTCCTGGCTGAACGACAGGGGTTCGCCCCGGGCGATGCGGATCTGCTCGCGCACGATATCGATGCCGGTGACAAGTTCCGTGACGGGATGCTCCACCTGCACGCGGGTGTTCATCTCGATGAAAGAGAAGCGCCCGTCCTCGTAGAGGAATTCGAATGTGCCCGCGCCTGTATAGCCGATGGTCAGGCATGCCTGGGCACACAGCTCGCCGATCTCGGCAACCGCCTCGCGGGCGATGCCGGGCGCCGGCGCCTCCTCGATGATCTTCTGGTGGCGGCGCTGCATGGAGCAATCCCGCTCGCCGAGCCAGACCGCCCTGCCATGCTTGTCCGCCAGAATCTGGATCTCGATATGGCGCGGATGCTCGAGGAATTTTTCCAGATAGACTTGCGGGTTGCCGAACGCCCGGTCCGCCTCTTTCACCGCCATTGAAACGGCTTCCATCAGGGCGTGCTGCTCGCGCACGATGCGCATGCCGCGCCCGCCGCCGCCGCCCGCTGCCTTGACGATGACCGGATAGCCGATGGCCTCGGCAATGGCGCGCACTGCCTGCTCGTCCTGCGGCAGCGCACCCTCCGACCCTGCAACGCAGGGAACGCCGGCGGCGATCATCGTGCGCTTGGCGGAGACCTTGTCGCCCATGGTGCGGATCGCCGCCGCGGACGGCCCGATGAAGATGAGACCGGCATTCTCAACAGCCTCGGCGAAGGCGGCGTTTTCCGAGAGGAAACCATAGCCCGGATGGATCGCGCCGGCGCCGGTAAGTTGCGCGGCCGCGATGATCTCGGCGATGTTGAGATAGCTCTCCGTCGCGGCCGCCGGTCCGATGCAGATCGCCCTGTCCGCCAGCGCGACATGTCGAAGGCTCGCATCCGCTTCCGAGTGCGCCGCCACCGTCTTCAATCCGAGGTCGCGGCAGGCGCGCAGGATGCGCAGCGCGATTTCACCACGATTGGCGATAAGGACGGTGTCGAACATCGCCTCAGCCCAAATCTTCGAGAACGAACAGCACATCGCCGGACTGCACCGCGGCATGGTCGTCGAACGCGATCTGGACGATCCGCCCAGCGCGATCGGATTCCACGACATTGAACGTCTTCATGGCTTCGAGGACACCAACCTTCTGCCCTTCCACGACCATATCGCCAACCGAAGCGAGCGGCGGTTCACCTTCGGTGCCGGAGCGGTAGAACACGCCCGTCAGCGGCGCGCGGATCGAATAGCGTGCGATGGGCGGAGATGTCGAAGCCGGATTTGTGAAGACGGCAGGGACGGCGGCTGGCCCCGACTGCGACGCAGATTGCGCTTGCGACGCGGATTGCGCCGGCGCCATCTGCCTGGACATGCGGATGCGAACGCCATTGCGCTCGATCTCCAGTTCGGCAATGGGCGAACGCGAGACAAATTCGATCAGCTTCTGGACGAAGTCGAGATCCATCGCCGACCCTATCGCAGCGCTTCGACAGCCTTGGCGATTCGCCCGATCGCTTTTTCGATCAGATCCATCGACGTGGCTATGGAAATGCGGAAATGCGGCGACAGCCCGTAGGCAGAGCCCTGCACCACCGCGACCCGCGCCTGATCGAGCAGGTAAAGCGAGAAATCATCGTCGCTGCCGATGGGAGTGCCGTCGGGGCGACGACGGCCGATCAGGGCCGAGCAATTGGGATAGAGATAGAAGGCGCCCTCGGGCGTCTGGCAGGTAAGGCCGGGAATCTTGCGCAGCAGCTCCAGAGCGCGGTCGCGCCGAGCCTGGAATTCGAGCGCCCGAGGGCGAAGAAAGTCCTGGGGACCTTCCAGTGCGGCAATGGTCGCGGCCTGCGAGATGGATGACGGGTTCGACGTGCTTTGGCTCTGCACGGTGGCCATGGCGCGGATCAGCGGTTCCGGCCCGCCGGCATAGCCGATCCGCCAGCCGGTCATGGCATAGGCCTTCGACACGCCATTCACTGTCAGCGTACGGTCCTTCAGCCTCGGCTCGACGCCGGCGATGGTATGGAAGGTACGTCCATCGAACAGGATATGCTCGTAGATGTCGTCGGTCAGAACGTGCACATGCGGGTGATCGAGCAACACCCCGGCCAGGCCGGCAAGTTCGTCGGGGCTGTAGACGGCGCCAGTCGGATTGGAAGGCGTGTTGAGCAGCAGCCATTTGGTGCGCCCGGTGATCGCGGCTCGCAGGGCTTGCGGTGTCAGTTTGAAGCCCTGCGCCTCCGTGCAAGGAACGACCACGGGCTTGCCTTCGCCGAGCAGGACGATGTCGGTGTAGGAAACCCAATAGGGCGCGGGGACGACCACCTCGTCACCGGGGGCCAGCGTTGCCAGCAGGGCGTTGTAGATGATCTGCTTTGCGCCACCCGCGACGCTGATTTGCGAAGGCTTGTAATCGAGGCCGTTCTCGCGCCTGAATTTCCCGGCCACCGCCTTCTTCAGCGCGGCGGTGCCGTCGACCGCCGTATAGCGCGTTTCACCCCTGCGCATCGCCTCGTAGGCCGCCTCGACGATGTGCGGAGGCGTTGGAAAATCCGGCTCGCCGGCGCTCAGGCTGATGACGTCGATGCCGGCCGAGCGCATTTCGATTGCCCGCGCGGTGACCGCCATGCTGGGGCTTGGCTTGATGACGTCAAGACGGGGAGCGATGAGGCCCACGGGAAATCCTCGTCATGGCTGCCGCGACGTTGCCGGGCAGGTGATATCTGGTGAAAATTGGATAATGTATTCTGATTTTCGCGTCAAACCCCTTTTTCTGCATCGAAGACCGGGTTATGTCTCATTCCAGTGGTGGGTCGATAGAGGAAAGTATCCAATCCTTCATCGCCGCGTATGACATTCGAGATAGGGAACACGATTGGAATGGGCACGAACTATGATGTGGTGATCGTCGGCGGCGGCGTTGTCGGCAGCTCGATCGCCTATTTCCTGTCAGCCAATCCGGATTTCGATGGCAGTATTGCGGTGATCGAGCGGGACCCCTACTACACGGCCTCCTCGTCTTCCTTGTCGACCAGCGCCATCCGCCAGCAGTTCGGCACGGCGCCCAACATTGCCATGTCGAAGTTCAGCATCGACTTCCTGCGCCAGGTAAAGACGCGGCTTGCCATCGGCGACGAGTTGGCCGACATCGGCCTGCATGAGCCCGGTTACCTCGTGCTGGCGACACCCGAGCGGGCAGACGCGCAGCGTGCCAAGAACCGCGTTCAGCGCGGCATGGGCGTCGACGCCGAACTGATCGAGCAGGTCGATCTGGCACGACGCTTCCCGTGGCTCAACACGGACGATCTCGCCCTTGGCTCGCTCGGCCTTGGCAGCGAAGGCTGGTTCGACGGCCCCGGCCTGATGCAGGCCTTTCGCCGCAAGGCGCGCACGCAGGGCGTGGACTATCTTGCCGCGACGGTGACCGGACTGACCATGGCGTCTCCCCAAAAGGTCGGCGAAGTGGTGCTCGACAATGGCGACCGGCTTGCCGCCGGCACGGTGATCAACGCGGCCGGACCGTGGAGCGCGGGCATCGCCAGGATGGCCGGCGCCGAACTGCCGGTTGTCCCGAGCAAGCGCTGCGTCTTCGTCTTCGAAACGCCGGCAA
>NZ_RZPQ01000152.1:0-9554 GCF_003999135.1 Mesorhizobium sp. M7A.F.Ca.CA.004.06.1.1
AAATAATCCTGTTTTCTCAAAGGATCATCGCGAGATGCCGAAAGTCGGAATGGAACCGCTGCGCCGCAAGGCGCTGATCGACGCGACGATCTCGGCGATCGGCGAGCGCGGCTCGCTCGACGTCACCATGTCCGAGATCGCCGGACGCGCCGGGGTTTCGTCGGCTCTTGCCCATCACTATTTCGGCGCCAAGGACGAGTTGTTGCTGGCGACGATGCGGCACATCCTGGCCGAACTGACCATCGACATGCGACGCGCCCTTCAATCGGCTGGTACCGCGCGCCAGCGCGTTTCGGCGGTGGTCACCGTCAACTTCTCCGACATCCAGTTCCAGCCGGAAACCATCGCCGCCTGGCTCGCCTTCTATGTCGAGGCGCAGAAATCATCGGCCTTGCGCCGGCTGCTCAGGGTCTATGCGCGGCGGCTGCACTCGAACCTGATGAGCGGGCTTGTCGGCATCCTGCCCAGGGCCGAGGCCGACCGCGCCGCCGAAGCGACCGCGGCGATGATCGACGGGCTCTACATCAGGCGGGCGCTGAAAGACGGCGTGCCTGATGCCGCGACCGCAATCGCGCTGGTCGAGGACTATCTCGAAACAAAACTCGGCGAGCGGCGCAAACAGTGACAACGAAGCGACCCAATTTTCTGATCGTCATGGTCGACCAGCTCAACGGAACCTTGTTTCCGGACGGCCCGGCGGATTTTCTGCACACACCGCATCTGAAAGCGTTGGCTGCGCGATCGGCGCGCTTTGCCAACAACTACACGGCCTCGCCGCTCTGCGCACCAGGCCGTGCCTCGTTCATGAGCGGGCAATTGCCGTCGCGCACCGGCGTCTACGACAATGCCGCCGAATTCGCCTCGTCGATCCCGACCTTCGCCCATCATCTGCGCGCTGCCGGCTACTACACCTGCCTGTCGGGCAAGATGCATTTCGTCGGGCCGGACCAACTGCACGGTTTCGAGGAACGGCTGACGACCGACATCTACCCTGCCGATTTCGGCTGGACGCCGGACTACCGCAAGCCCGGCGAGCGTATCGATTGGTGGTATCACAATCTGGGCTCGGTGACCGGCGCCGGCGTTGCCGAGATCACCAACCAGATGGAGTATGACGACGAGGTCGTGTTCCTAGCCACACAGAAGCTCTATCAGCTTTCGCGCGAACAGGACGATGCGAGCCATCGGCCATGGTGCCTCACCGTCTCGCTGTCGCACCCGCATGATCCCTATGTCGCGCGCAAGCAGTATTGGGATCTCTATGAGCATTGCCAGGCGTTGAACCCGGAAACCGGGTTCATCGCGCATGACGAGCAGGATGCGCATTCCCGGCGGCTGTACCACGCCAGCGACTATCCTTCCTTCGAGATCACGCCGGAACAGGTGCGTCGTTCGCGGCAGGGCTATTTCGCCAACATCTCCTATGTCGACGACAAGCTGGGCGAGATCCTGGATGTTCTCGAGCGCACCCGCATGGCCGACGACACCATCATCCTGTTCCGCTCGGACCACGGCGACATGCTCGGCGAGCGCGGCCTATGGTTCAAGATGAGCTTCTTCGAGGGCTCGGCGCGGGTGCCGCTGGTGATTGCCGGCAAGGGCGTTCACGCCGGGCTGATCGAGACGCCGGTTTCCAATCTTGACGTGGCGCCGACGCTTTGCGACCTCGCCGGCATCGACATCGCTGCAATCGCGCCGTGGACCGACGGCCAGTCGCTGCTGCCGCTCACCAAGGGGTTTGAGCGCACCGCGCCGGTGCTGATGGAATATGCGGCCGAAGGGTCCAACGCGCCCTTGGTGGCGATCCGCGACGGCAGATACAAATTCGTCCATTGCGAGCTCGATCCGCCGCAACTGTTCGATCTCGAAGCCGATCCGCTCGAACGGGACAATCTGGTCGATGACGCGGCCAATGCGGGCCTGGTGGCGGCATTCATGGACAAGGTCCAGTCGCGCTGGGACATGGCCGGCTTCGACGCCGCTGTCCGCGAAAGCCAGGCGCGCCGCTGGGTCGTCTATCCGGCGCTGCGCAACGGCGCCTATTACCCCTGGGATTTCCAGCCGCTGCAAAAAGCGTCCGAGCGCTACATGCGCAATCACATGAACCTCGACAATCTCGAAGAGAGCAAAAGGTATCCGCGAGGCGAATGATGTCAGACCTTCTCGTCCCCTCCCTCGACCACCTCAAGCAGGCCTACGCCGTCACCTCCAGGGCGACGCAGATCACACCGCTGCTGGAATCGGCGGTACTGGCCCGCGAGACGGGTGCGGCCCGCGTCTTCATCAAGCCGGAATCGCTGCAATGGGCCGGATCGTTCAAGGTGCGCGGCGCCTATTGGCGCCTGAAGCAGCTTTCCACTGAAGAGGCCAGGAAAGGCGTCGTCGCCTACTCCTCCGGCAATTTCGCGCAAGGGCTGGCGGCTGCCGGCCAGGCGCTCGGCATTCCCGTCACCATCGTCATGCCGATCGACGCACCGACCGCCAAGCGTGATGCTACGGCCGGCTATGGCGCCCGCGTCGTGCTGACCGACCATGGCGAACGCGCGCGTGAGGAAGTCGCCGCCGCCAAGGCACGCGAGATCGCCGAGACCGAAGGCTTGGCCCTGCTGCATCCATTTGACGATCCGGAGATCGTTGCCGGCCAGGCGGGCGCCGGCCTCGAAGCGCTTGACCAACTCGAAGCCAAAGGCGCCAGCGCCGATCTTTTGTTCTGCTCGGTCGGTGGCGGTGGGCTGATCGGCGGCGTTTCGCTCGCCTTCCACTATCTGTCGCCCGCCACTGAGATCATCGGCGTCGAATCTGAAGGTTTCGACGGCATGGGCTCGTCGCTGGCACATGGCAGCATCGAGACGATGCCGATCGGGCCGAAGTCGATCTGCGACGGGCTGATGTCGCGACGGCCGGGCGACGCGCCTTTCGCGGCAGTCAAGACCGCCGGTGTTCGCGGCATCACCGTCGACGACCAATCGGTGCGCAGCGCCATGCGGATCGCCTTCGAGCGCATGAAGCTGGTGCTCGAGCCCTCGGGGGCCGCCTCGCTCGCCGCACTGCTCGGCGGCAAGGTGGATGTGAGGGGCAAGACCGCCTTTGTTGTGGCTACCGGCGGCAATGTCTCGCTCGCCGATTTCATGGCGCATATGAACGATGCTTGAAGCAGATTTCGTCATCATCGGCTCCGGCTCGGCCGGCTCGGCCATGGCCTATCGCCTGTCTGAAGACGGCAAGCATTCGGTCATCGTCATCGAATTCGGCGGCAGCGATATCGGGCCGCTGATCCAGATGCCGTCGGCGCTTTCGATCCCGCTCAACATGAGCCTCTATGACTGGGGCTTTGCCAGCGAGCCGGAGCCGCATCTCGGCGGCCGTGTGCTGGCGACACCGCGCGGCAAGGTGATCGGCGGCTCGTCCTCGATCAACGGTATGGTCTATGTGCGCGGCCACGCCCGCGATTTCGACCATTGGGCCGAAGAGGGTGCGGCCGGCTGGGGCTTCGCCGACGTGCTCCCCTATTTCAAGCGTATGGAAGATTCGGACGGCGGCGAGGATGGCTGGCGCGGCCACGGCGGGCCGCTGCATGTGCAGCGCGGCTCGCGTAAAAATCCGCTCTATGGCGCCTTTGTCGAGGCTGGTCGCCAGGCCGGGTTCGAACTGACCGACGACTACAATGGTTCCAAGCAGGAAGGGTTTGGGCCGATGGAGCAGACCATCAGCGGCGGCCGCCGCTGGTCGGCGGCATCAGCCTATCTGAAGCCGGCGCTGAAGCGCAAAAATGTGAGTCTGGTCAAGGGCTTTGCGCGGCGCGTGATCATCGAGAATCAACGCGCCATCGGCGTCGAGATCGAAGCTCACAAACAGATTCAGGTCGTTAAGGCGCGACGTGAGGTGATCGTCGCCGCATCGTCGATCAATTCGCCCAAGATACTGATGCTGTCCGGCATCGGCCCGGCCGAGCATTTGCGCGCAAACGGCATTCCGGTGGTGGCCGACCGGCCCGGTGTCGGCCGCAATCTGCAGGATCATATGGAGCTCTACATCCAGCAGGAATCATTGCTGCCGATCACGCTCAATTCGGTGCTGAACCCGTTCTCGAAAGCACTCATCGGAGCGCAGTGGTTGTTCCTCAAGACCGGGCTTGGCGCCACCAACCACTTCGAAGCGGCAGCCTTCGTGCGCTCGCGCGCCGGCGTCGACTACCCCGATATCCAGTACCATTTCATCCCGGCGGCAGTCCGCTATGACGGCAAGGCGGCTGCGAAATCGCACGGCTTCCAGGCGCATGTCGGACCGATGCGCTCGAAGTCGCGCGGTTCGGTGACGCTGCGTTCGCCGGACCCGAAATCCAAGCCGGTGATCCGCTTCAACTACATGTCGCATCCAGACGATTGGGCCGAGTTCCGCCACTGCATCAGGCTGACGCGCGAGATCTTCGGGCAGTCGGCGTTCGACCCCTATCGGGGCAAGGAAATCTCGCCGGGCAGCCACATGCAGTCGGACGACGAGCTCGACATCTTCATCCGCGATCATGCCGAGAGCGCCTACCATCCTTGCGGCACTTGCAAGATGGGCCGCGCCGACGACATGATGAGCGTCGTCGATCCGGAATGCCGGGTCATTGGCGTCGAAGGCTTGCGAGTCGCCGATTCCTCGATCTTCCCGCGCGTCACCAACGGCAATCTCAATGCGCCATCGATCATGACCGGGGAGAAGGCTTCCGATCACATCCTTGGCCGGACGCCGCTGGCGCCGTCCAACCAGGAACCATGGATCAATCCGAGCTGGCAGGCGTCGGACAGATAGAGCATGATCGTGACTGCACGATCATGCATGCCGCGAAGACGATTTGGAGACCTCCCATGCGCGCCCAGCCCACGGCATCGCACTATGTCAACGGACGCTACATCGAGGACGAAGGCGGCGCGCCGCTGCCGGTCATCTATCCGGCAACCGGTGAGACCATCGCCATGCTGCGTTCGGCAACGCCGAACGTGCTGGAACTCGCCGTCGAGGCGGCGCGGGCGGCGCAGCCCGCCTGGGCGCGGCTGAAGCCGGTCGAGCGCGGGCGCATCCTGCGCCGCGCCGCCGACATATTGCGCGCCCGCAACGCCGACCTCGCCCGCATCGAGACACTGGATACAGGCAAGGCGATCCAGGAAACGCTGGTGGCGGACGCCCCATCGGCAGCGGACTGCCTTGAATATTTCGGCGGTGCGGTTGCCGCCTACAATGGCGAGTCGGTCGATCTCGGCGGACCCTTCGCCTACACAAGGCGCGAAGCGCTCGGCGTCTGTGTCGGCATCGGCGCCTGGAACTACCCGATCCAGATCGCCGGCTGGAAATCGGCACCGGCGCTCGCCATGGGCAACGCCATGGTGTTCAAGCCATCGGAAAACACGCCGCTTTCAGCACTCGCATTGGCCGAGATCTACAGCGAGGCCGGGCTGCCTGACGGCCTGTTCAACGTGGTGCAAGGCTATGGCGATGTTGGCGCCGGGCTCGTCGGCCACGATGTCGTCGCCAAGGTCTCGGTGACCGGCTCGGTGCCGACCGGCCGCAAGGTGCTGTCGCTCGCCGGCTCGGAGATGAAGCACGCGACGATGGAGCTTGGCGGCAAGTCGCCGCTGATCGTGTTCGACGATGCCGACATCGAGAACGCCATTGGCGGCGCCATGCTCGGCAATTTCTATTCGACCGGGCAGATCTGTTCCAACGGCACGCGCGTCTTCGTGCAGAGCGGCATTCACGACCGCTTCGTCGAGCGTCTGATCGAGCGGACCAAGAAAATCCGCATCGGCGACCCGCTCGACCCCGAAACCCAGATGGGACCGCTGGTTTCCAAGGCGCAGCACTACAAGGTAGTGGGCTATATCGAGATCGGCAAGCAGGACGGAGCAACGCTTGCCTGTGGCGGCAACGTGCCTTCGCTGCAGGGTTTCCAGGGCGGATTCTTTGTCGAGCCAACGGTGTTCACCGGCGTCACCGACACAATGCGCATCGCCCGCGAGGAGATTTTCGGGCCTGTCATGAGCGTGCTGAAATTCGACGGTGAGGACGAGGTGATCAACCGCGCCAACGACACCGAATTCGGCCTTGCCGCCGGCGTCTTCACGCGTGACCTGCCGCGCGCCCACCGCGTCATTGCCGAGCTACAGGCCGGCACCTGCTGGATCAACGCCTATAATCTGACGCCGGTCGAAATCCCGTTCGGCGGCTTCAAACAGTCGGGCATCGGACGTGAGAATTCATTGGCGGCGCTGGCACTCTATTCGCAGCTGAAGTCGATCTATGTCGAGACCGGGGATGTGGCGAGCCCGTACTGATCAAGTCCTACGCCTTCGGATCGGCCGTCCCATCCAGATACTGGGTCAGCGCACAGACCAGGTGGTAGAAGATGCTGGCCGGCACGTCCGATGCCAGTGAGCGGCCGCGCTCGTCGATGCGGTCGATCCACAGGCCGAGCGGCGCCGGGTCGATGTGCCAGCGAAACAGCCGGCCGACGCGCGCTTCGATCTCGGGCTTCAGGTCCGGCCCGCCCGAACCATCCAGCGCGATAGCCGCCTTCACCGCTTCGGCCTGCGGCCAGCTGCGTGATATCAGGTCGAGCGGCAGGCCCTGCCGCGAGACGGCGCCATAGGCAAGGCCGGTGGCGCGGTTGAGGCCATTGGCAGTGGCCGACGCGTAAAGTTTTCTGGCAAAGCCGCTCAATTCGGCCTGGCCGCTGCGTCCAGCGAAATCGACCAGCAGCGAGGCCCACTCGAAATGGTGGCCAGGCTCGGTCCATGACCCTTTCTCTCCTGCGGATGGCTTCCATTCGGCATCGAAATACTCGCCAAGCGTCCAGCTTTCCGGATCGAAGAAATGACTTCGGAAGAGGTCGATGATGCGCGCTGCGCGGCGCAGATGGGCGCGCTCGCCAGTCGCCTGATGCCAAGCGAGGAAGGCCTCGAGCAGATGCATATGCGGGTTGGAGCGGCGCTCGCCTTTGCCGTCCGATGTCTCGAGGAAGCCGGTCATGCGGCTGTCTTCGAGATGCGCATCGAGAAAGGCGAAGGTTTCCTCGCCGAGGCGCAAGGCGTCTGGATTGCCAGACATATGCGCATGCGCGAGCGCCAGGAGCACGCAGGAATGATCGTAGGCATCCTCGGTGGCGTCGGCGACCGAGCCGTCGACATTCAGCGTGCGAACCCAGCCGCCCTTGTCGGTGCGGCCCTTGCCGGCCATGAAGGTGATGCCGTGGCTGATCAGCCGGTCGGCCGGACCGTCCCAGCCGCGCGCTCGGGCGACGGCGAAAGCATAGACCTGCCTTGCCATGGTGCGCATGCGCTTGGGCTTCATCAGCGGCGAGGCGTCCAGGCCGAGCGCTTCGTGAAAGCCGCCATGGCGTTCGTCGACCCCCGATGTCGACCACAGCGGCAAGGTCTCCTGAAACAGCCAGTGATGCACGCGCCGGCGCCAGGCGCCGCTTTCGATGACGCGGTCATGCGCCGGCGTGAACCTGGTTTCCAGGCGACCCGATTTTTCGAGCTGCTCGACGATCTTCTTGACGTGCTGGCTGTGGCTGACCGGGGCGACGAAGGTGGCATCCGATGTCGAAACGATGGCGATGTCCTTCATGCCGATCGCCGACAGCAGGCGGCCATCACTGCGAATGTAGGAATTCTCGCAATCGATAGCGACGACATCGCCGATGATGACATTGCCCCGGTCGTCGGCGGGGCCGACATCGAGCAGCGACTGCCAGGAGCCGAGATCGTTCCAGCGGAAGCCGGCCGGCACCATGGCGATGTCTTTTGCCCGCTCCATGATGGCGTAGTCGATCGAGTTCGACGGAATGGCGGCGTAGAGTTCTAGCGGCATGTAAAGGCCGGACAGATCCGATGTCGCTGCCCTGTAAGCTGCTTCGGTGGCCAGCCAGATATCCGGCTGGAACGCTATGAAGGCATCACGCATGGCGACGGCGCGAAACAGGAAGATACCGGTGTTCCAGTAGAAATTTCCGGCCTTGAGATAGCTTTGCGCAGTCTCAATATCCGGCTTTTCGACGAAGCGCGACACATCGAAGGTGCCGCCGCTTTCGGCCGCGACCTCGATATAGCCGTAGCCGGTCTCGGGCTGTGTCGGCTTGATGCCGAACACCACCAGCCGTCCACTACGCGCTGCCTCGGTGCCGGCTTCGACGCTATGCCAGAATTGGCGCGGGGTCGATATCTCATGATCCGACGGCATCACCAGCACCAGGCTGTCACCGAATTCGGACAGCGTGCGCAGCGTCGCCAGTGCGACGGCGGCGGCTGTGTTGCGCCCGGTCGGCTCGAACAGCGGACCGCCGCCGGCCAGGTCGAGACCAGCAAGATCGGCGTGAACGCGATCAGCATGGCGCTCCGCGGCGATCAGGAAGATCGGCGTTTCGCCTTCCGGCCGGGCCGTCAGCCGACGCAAGGTCTTGGCCAGCATCGAGCCATCGCCGGACAGATCGTGGAACTGCTTGGGGTTGTCCTCGCGCGACAGCGGCCACAACCTCGAGCCGACGCCGCCGCTCATGACAAAACTGACAATCCGCTCGGTCATTCAACTACCATTCAAAAGGTCTGGTTGTAGGCGCCCACCTCGGGGCTGCGGCGCAGCACGGCGTCGACAGCCTCGAACATCTCCCGTCGACGCTGCGACGACACCGGGCTTTCGACCACCACGACCAGTTCCGGTTTGTTCGATGAGGCGCGCACCAGCCCCCAGGTGCCGTCGTCGGCGACGACGCGCACGCCGTTGACGGTGATGAGGTCTGCGATCTTCTGGCCAGCGAAAACCATTCCATCCCGCTTCATGGCCCGAAAGTCGGCAACCACCCGCTCGACAACGCCATACTTCACGTCGTCCGCGCAGTGAGGCGACATGGTCGGCGTGCCGAAGGTCAGCGGCAGGGCGCGATAAAGATCGGCCATCGAATTGCCCAGGCTGCGATCCAGCATTTGGCAGATGGCGATGGCAGTGACCAGCCCGTCGTCATATCCGCGCCCGATCGGCGGATTGAAAAAGAAATGACCCGACTTTTCGAAACCGGCGACAGCACCGAGTTCGGCGACGCGGCGCTTGATGTAGGAATGGCCGGTTTTCCAATAGTCAGCGACGGCGCCATTGGCGCGCAGCATTGCGTCGGTATGGAACAGGCCGGTCGATTTGACGTCGACGACGAAGGTCGAGTTGGGATGCCGGCTGGAAATATCCCTTGCCAGCATCACACCGACCTTGTCGGCAAAAATTTCATTGCCTTCATTGTCGACGACGCCGCAGCGGTCGCCATCGCCGTCGAAGCCAAGGCCGATGTCGGCGCCTGATGCCAGCACCTTGTCCCGGATGGCATGCAGCATCCGCATGTCCTCGGGATTGGGATTGTAGCGCGGAAATGTATGGTCGAGCTCGACGTCGAGCGCGATGACCTCGCAGCCGATGCGCTGCAACGCCCGCGGCGCGAAGGCGCCGGCGGTGCCATTGCCGCAGGCTGCGACCACTTTCAGCTTTCGGGCGATGCGCTTGTCGCGGGTCAGATCGTCGAGATAGGT
>NZ_RZPQ01000153.1:0-9531 GCF_003999135.1 Mesorhizobium sp. M7A.F.Ca.CA.004.06.1.1
CCGCAAGGTCCATCACATTACCCTTGGAAATAAATTCCTGGAATTCTTTCAGCATTCGACCCTCCTTGTCGTGACTGGCCGAGTTGCCGTTTCCGTCCTTGCGACATCGACCTGAGACAACATAACAAAAACCTCCTGACGCAACATCGGCAAAAAGGAGAAAGCAACCGGTTTCTCCTTACCGGGAGCCGGCTAGGTTGCTCGCCGAGACCGACCCCGGTTCAGTTGTTCGAGACCCACGGTTCGGCAGGAGCAGCGTTGAATTTCTGGCAATCATAGGCGTTTTCGCCTACAATATTCTCATGAACATGCTCGAAACCATCAGCATTGACGTTTACCCGTGGGCGGCTCCGACAAAGGAGCAGCGCGCTTGGTTCGACGCACTTTCGCCCGATGAGAAGCGGAAAGCGATTCAGGCGGCCATCGACGAAGGTTTTGAGAGCCCCGTCAGCGACAAGTCTATCGACGACATTATTCGGGAAGCGCGTGCCGAATTCCCGCATGCGTCATAGGATAACGCATCGCGCCGAACGCGATCTGAAAGACATTTACCGACACACCTTCGAAAACTTCGGCCACACTCAGGCCGAAAAGTATCTGCGTGAACTCGACGCGGTGTTTGAGTTGCTCGGCGATTACCCGAATATGGGCAGGCTCTATGAAGGCAGGACCCATCAGTTCGTCCATGGCAAGCACATCATCCTCTATCGTATGGGTTCGGAGGAGATCATTGTCGGCAGCATCTTCCACGGCGCCCAGCGGCGATCTTCACCATAACGACATCGACACCGACGCGCCGGTCTGAGAACCGTCCTACACAGCTCTGCAATGGACTCGGACGCCAAGCTGTGATTGCGTCCGGGCAAGCCGGATAGAAAGACGGCAGAGGAGGAAAGTCCAAGCGTGCAGGGCTTGTTCATCGTCATCATCGCGGTCGCCTATGTGACGCTGCTGTTTGCCATCGCCAGCCTCGGCGACCGCCGCTCGGCCATCTCCGAGCCGAGCCGGGGGCGGCCTTTCATCTACGCACTCAGCCTCGCTATCTACTGCACATCCTGGACTTTCTTCGGCTCGGTCGGTCTCTCTTCCGAACGCGGCCTCGAATTCCTCGGCATCTATACGGGCCCGGTGCTCGTCTTCGTGTTCGGCTTCCCGCTGCTCAACCGCATCGTGCGGCTGGCCAAGACCGAGAAGATCACCTCGATCGCGGATTTCCTCGGCGCGCGCTACGGCAAGAGTTTCACCGTCGCGGCGATCGCCACACTGATCGCCACCATCGGCGCGGTGCCCTATATCGCGCTGCAGTTGAAGGCGATCTCCGGTTCGGTCAGCCTGATGGTCGAGCACTATACGGGATCGCCGCCTTCGTTCGATCCCTTCGTCAGCGACATCTCGTTGGTCGTCGCCATGCTCCTGGCGCTGTTTGCGGTGCTGTTTGGAACCCGTCACGCCGACGCCACCGAACACCAGGACGGGCTGGTGCTGGCGGTGGCGGTCGAAACCGTGGTCAAGCTCGCCGCCTTCCTGGCGATCGGCCTGATGGTCACCTTCCTGATCTTCGGCGGCCCGGGCGACATGTTCGACAAGCTCGCCCAGAACGGGCAGGTCCGGCAGGCGATGAGCTACAACACCTCGCTCGCCACCTGGCTGGTGCTGACTTGCCTTAGCGGCTTTGCCATCATCATGCTGCCGCGGCAGTTCTACGTCACCATCGTCGAGAACCGCGGCGAGGCCGAACTGCGCACCGCGACATGGGTGTTTCCGCTCTACCTCGTGGCGATCAATCTGTTCGTGCTGCCGATCGCTTTTGCCGGCCTGTCGCTGGTCGGCACCGGGACCAGCAGCGATCTCTACGTGCTGTCGCTGCCCTTGTTCACTGGCCATGACTTGCTGGCGATGGCGGCTTTCATCGGCGGCCTGTCGGCGGCGACGGCGATGGTGATCGTCGAGAGCGTGGCGCTGTCGATCATGATCTCCAACGACCTCGTCATTCCGCTGTTCGTGCGCCGCCTGCTCAAGACCTCGACCTCCGAGACCGAGGACTGGTCGACGCTCATTCTCAATGTTCGGCGCGGGGCGATCTTCATCCTTTTGTTCATCGCCTTCCTCTATTATCGCGAGAGCACTGACAGCGCGCGGCTGTCGTCGATCGGCCTGATGTCGTTCGCGGCCATCGCCCAGTTCGCGCCGGCGCTGATCGGCGGGCTGATCTGGCGCGGCGCCACTGGCCGGGGTGCGGCACTTGGCATGGTCGCCGGCATCCTCGTCTGGGGCTACACGCTGCTGTTTCCATCGCTTGCCGCCCCTGATACCGGCATCATCGTGCACGGGCTGTTCGGCTTCGAGGCGCTGCGGCCGCAGGCATTGTTCGGCACCGTCGCCGAACCGCTGAACCACGGCGTGCTGTGGAGCCTGTCGCTCAACGCGGTGTTCTTCGTGCTCGGTTCGCTGTCGCGCGCATCGGTGCCGCTGGAACGCATCCAGGCGTCGATCTTCGTGCCGCGCGATGCCGGCCCGATGCCAAGCCTGCGCCGCTTCCGCACCGCCATCACCGTCAACGACCTCAAGGACACGATCGGGCGCTATCTCGGCGTCGAGCGCACCGAGCGCTCCTTCCAGTCGTTCGAAAAGACCAACGGAACCTCGCTGCACGGCAATGAGCAGGCGAGCATGGACGTCATCCGCTTCTCCGAGCAATTGCTCGCCAGCGCCGTCGGTTCCTCCTCGGCGCGGCTGATCCTGTCGCTGCTGTTTCGGCGCCACGACCGCGAATCCCGAGATGCCTTCCGCTTGCTCGACGACGCCACCGAGGCGCTGCAGCACAACCGCGACCTGTTGCAGATCGCGCTCGACCAGATGGAACAGGGCATCACCGTCTTCGACCGCGATTTCCGCCTGATCTGCTGGAACCGCCAGTACCGGGCGCTGTTCGACCTGCCCGACGAGATGGGCCAGGTCGGCGTCTCGCTCGACCGCATCCTGCGCCATCTCGCCGAACGCGGCGACATCCCCGCCGATCAGCGTGTGGCCATGCTCAACCGCCTGACCAGTTTCGTCAGCCCATGGCAGATGGAACTGAAAACCTCGGGCCGCATCCTGGAACTGCGCTCCAACCCGATGCCGGACGGCGGCATCGTCGCCACCTATGCCGACATTTCCGGGCGCGTCGAACAGGATCTGGCGCTGAAGCGTGCCAATGAATCGCTGGAGCAGCGCGTCAAGACCCGCACCATCGAACTGACCCGGGTCAACGAGGAGCTGGCGCAGGCGCAGATGCTGGCCGAGGAGGCCAATCTCGGCAAGACGCGCTTCCTCGCCGCCGCCGGCCACGACATCCTGCAGCCGCTCAACGCCGCCCGGCTCTATTGCTCCTCGCTGATCGAGAAGGCCGGCAAAGGGCCTGCCGGCAAGGCCGCCGTGAACATCGAATCCTCGCTGGAATCGGTCGAGACCATCCTCGGCGCCGTGCTCGACATCTCCCGCCTCGACGCCGGCGCGATGAAGCCGGACGATACCGCCTTCAACCTCGACGGATTGCTGCGCCAGATCGGCAACGACTTCCGGCCGCTCGCCGCCGAGAAGAAGCTCGCGCTGACCATCATGCCGTCATCGCTGACAGTGACGACGGACCGCAATCTGCTGCGCCGCCTGATCCAGAATCTCGTCTCCAACGCCATCAAATACACGCGCCACGGCCGCGTGCTGGTTGGCGTCAGACGGCGCGGCGATTTGGCCGAGATCCAGGTGATCGACACCGGCATCGGCATCGCCGGCGACAAGCTGAACACCGTCTTTCGCGAATTCACCCGGCTCGACGAGGGCGCGCGCGAGGCCGAGGGCCTCGGTCTCGGCCTCTCCATCGTTGACCGCATCGCCCGGGTGCTGCGGCTGGAGATCCGGATCTTTTCCAACCCTGGCAAGGGCACGCGCTTCTCCGTCATCCTGCCCGTCGCGGCCGTGCAGGAACCGCGGCGCGAGATCGACGCCAGGGTTCCTGCCCGCGCGACGGCTTCGCTGGCCGGACTGCATGTGCTGTGCATCGACAACGACGCCCGCATCCTAGAGGGCATGCGGCTCCTGCTCGAAGGCTGGGGTTGCAACGTCGACACCGTGTCCGGTTCAAAGGATCTGGAAAGCGTGGTGACACACCGCCCGGACATCGTCCTTGCCGACTACCATCTCGACGGCGAAACGGGTCTCGATATCATCGTCAGGCTGCGCGCGCTCCATGGCGACACCCTGCCGGCCGTGCTGGTCACCGCAGACCGCTCCAATGAGGTGCGCACGGCCGCCGGCGGGCTCGAGATTGCGGTGATCAACAAACCGCTCAAACCAGCGGTGCTGCGCTCGATGATGGCCAGGGTCAGGCCGCTGGCACCGGCGGCCGAATAGCAGCAAAGGCGCCCGGTCTCAGCCCTGGTGTCCGAGGGTGGAGTCCTAGAGCATTTCACCGTTTCACGGAAAACGGCGATCTGCTCTAACTCTTTGTTTTAACGCAATTCTAAACGGAAAACCGCTTCACACTTTCCCTAGAATTGCTCTAGGCCAGGCCGTCGACCATCTGGGAACTGCGGAACCGGGGCCGTCCGGCATTGCCCGCCACAGGCGGACGATGCTCGCGAAAGGCCATTGCAAGCGTCCTCAGCGCCTCGCGGGACTTGGCGTCCGTCAGCGTCGAAAGCAGCACGATCTCGGAAGGCGGCAGCGCCGGCAGCCCGAATTTCCGGCTGACCTCGATGGTGCCGGATGGGGCAAGCCGGCAGGAAAATACCGAGGCTGCGAGGCCGGCCGAGACGGCTTCGGCAACGGCGAAAGAGCCGCAGCCGAGGAACACCTCCGTCCACGATATTCCGACAGCGTCGAGCGCGCGGGTGGTGATGTTACGAATACCGCAGGATGGCGAGGATGCCGCCAGGCGCAGCGGCTCGTCGGCCCGGTGGACGAAGTCGGGCGCGGCGTACCAGCCGAAATGTTCGGGCGCCAGCACTTCACCATCGCGCCGGTCGTCCTCCCGGCGGATGATCGCCGCGTCGATCTCACCGCGATCGAAAGCATCCAGCAGGTCGCGCGAATCATCGAGCCGCACTTCGATGGTGAGCGCCGGGTCATGCGCATTGAGCCGCGCCAGCAATGTCGGGACTTCCGCGCCTCCGACATGGGTGGCGATGCCCAGTGTGAAGCGGCGGCGCACCGAAGACAGGCTGGCAATGGCGCGATCGTGTGCCGCGAGGAAGTCGCGTGCGGGCTGGAGAAACACCGCGCCCTGCGCCGACAAGCGCACCAGCCGAGGCGTGCGCTCGATCAATTTCTGGCCGACGCGCTCTTCCAGCCGCTTCAGCTTCACGCTGATCGCCCCTTGTGTGCTGCCAAGAGCCTCGGCCGCACGCGTAAAGCTCTGAAGATCGGCGATGGCGACGAATGTTTTCACAGCGTCTACGTCCAGCGTCATGTCAGCTATCCGCACTTGTTGTCTCTGAAATAGCCAACCATGCAATTCTAATATGATCAAGCCTCGCCTACCCTGGGCCATACGCGCGCCGGGCGAGCTGCGATGGATTCGCCGATTGCCGACAAATACGTTCGAAAGGTTGAATCATGCCCACTGTATTGACCCGCCGAGGCATCGTGGTTCTGTTTGCCGCCTGCCTGGCATGCCTGATGTTCGGCCTGGAGATTTCAAGCGTTCCCACGATTCTGCCGACACTGGAGCAGGTTCTGCACGCCGACTTCAAGCAACTGCAATGGGTGATGAACGCCTATACGATCGCGGTCACGACGGTGCTGATGGCGGTCGGCACGATCGCCGATCGTTACGGGCACAAGCGTGTCTTTCTGGTCGCCATCGCCGCCTTCGGCCTGACATCACTGATCTGCGGCGTCGCCGAAAGCGTCTCCACGCTCATCGTCGCCCGGTTTCTGCAGGGCCTGAGCGGCGGTGCGATGCTGATCTGCCAGCTTGCCGTGCTGTCGCATGAATTCCGGGAAGGGCGCGAACGCGCCGTCGCATGGGGCTGGTGGGGCGTCATCTTCGGCACCGGCCTCGGCTTCGGCCCCATCATCGGCGGCGGCATCGTCGCGGTCTCGAGCTGGCAATGGGTGTTTCTTGTCCACGTGCCGGTTGCGGCGCTGGCGTTCGCCCTCGCTCTGATGGGCGTCCACGAATCGAAGGATCCACAGGCGGGCAAGCTCGACGTAGCAGGCATCCTGACGCTGTCGCCGTCGGTTTTCTGCCTCGTTTTCTACATCATCCAGGGGCCGGATCTGGGTTTCTCCAGCCCTGCCGCGCTGGCGATCCTCGGTATCTCGATAGTGAGCTTCATCGCCTTCCTCATTGCCGAGAAGGTCAGCCAGCGGCCGATGTTCGATTTCTCGGTCTTCCGAATCCGGCCCTTTTCGGGCGCCATCGTCGGCTCTGCCGCGATGAACCTCAGCTATTGGCCTTTCATGATCTACCTGCCGATCTGGTTCCACGCCGGGCTCGGCTATGACACCGTCTCCACCGGCCTTGCCCTGCTTGCCTACACGCTGCCGACGCTTGTGCTGCCGCCGTTGGCAGAGCGCTTTTCGCTGCGTTATCGGCCCGGCATCATCATTCCGGCGGGCCTCGTCATCATCGGCGTCGGGTTCATCCTGATGAAATTCGGCAGCGCCGCCGCGCAACCGGACTGGCTGACGATGCTGCCCGGCTGCCTGATCGCGGGGATGGGTCTGGGAATAACCAACACACCTGTCACCAACACGACGACGGGTTCCGTTTCGAGCGATCGCGCCGGCATGGCCTCCGGCATCGACATGACCGCGCGCATGGTTTCATTGGCGCTGAACATCGCGGTGATGGGCTTCATCCTGGCCAGCGGTGTGCTGGCGCATCTGGGGCATGCGCTGCCCGACCTCGACGCTGCCCAATTGCGTCTTCTCGCCGAAGCTATCGCTGCTGGAAACCCCATCTCCGGGCTCGCCGGGACCGTCGCCCAGGATGCGCTGCGCAACGGCTTTGGCTGGGTCATGCTCTATGGCGGGATCGGCGTCTGGATCATGGCCGCCATCAGTTTCGCAAGCTTCAACGGCCGGCCGGTGCGGCGGACGGAGGTTCAGTGCTCTGATTGAACACTACAATGATCGAACAGGCGCCCTGGCGATCAACCCGCCGGCTGCAGCGGGTCGCTGCCGATCTTGGACAGCAGGATCACCGCCTGCGTGCGGCTGTCGACGCCGAGCTTCTGCAGGATGGCGGAGACATGCGCCTTGATGGTAGCCTCCGATACACCGAGTTCATAGGCGATCTGCTTGTTGAGCAGGCCCTCGGCCAGCATGCCCAGCACCCGTGTCTGCTGCGGCGTCAGAGCCTGCAGCCGCTTGATGAGGTCCGATATTTCGGGATCGCGCTCGATGCCGAGATCGACGCCGGCTGGTGCTGCGATGTCGCCGGCAAGCACCGATTGCACGGCGCTGCGGATCTCCTCCATGCTGGCCGACTTGGAGATGAAGCCGGAAGCGCCGAGATCGAGCGCCCGCCTGATGGTCGCCGGATCGTCATGCGCCGACACCACGACCAGCGGCACCGCCGGATGGATGCCACGCAGCGAGACCAGGCCGGACAGGCCGCTGGCGCCCGGCATCGACAGGTCGAGCAGCACCAGATCGACGTCCTCGTTGGCCACGACCAGCGCCTTGGCGCTCTCGAAATCGCCGGCTTCATGGATGGCGGCGACGTTGCCGATGCCGGCGAGCGCTTCGCGCAGCGCACCGCGAAACAGCGGGTGATCGTCGGCGATGACGAAAGAATAGCCTGCCGGCAAATGTCCCTCCCCAAATCCCCGATGATTTTTGGCTTTTCGGGTTCAATTGGACGATTATGAGGGGCTGCGCGCTGTTTTCAAGCGGCAAAGCCAGCGCGCCGCCTCCCCTGGTTGAAGCGCTCAGGTCTTCTGAGCGCCGTCGTCCTTGTCCATATCCTTGACGATGCCCATGAAGCCGCGCAGGAAGCGCTCCATGTAGCTCATGGTCTTGTTGAAATCCTCCTCGCTCGGCAGTTTCGATTCGAGGCGGGCGGAGAGCGAATTCTCGAGCTTGGTGACGCGCTCGTCCATCGCCTTCATCGAGGTTTGCAGGCGGTCGACCTCGTCCTGGAAAGCAGCGCGTTCGTCGGCCGCCATCTTGCAGACGAGCTGGCCCGAACGTTCCTCGCAGATCGACATGGCGCCGGTCTGCGTATCGATACGGACAAAGCCGCTATCGGACTTTTCCAGGCGGTAGCGGTCGGTCTCTTCCGAATAAGCTGAAGCCGCGACCAGCGAAACGAGCGCGGCGGGGATCAAGATGTGCTGCAGACGCATGTTGTCCTCCATGGCCAAGGCCTCAGATATCGCATGTTTGCGCCGGAAATGGGGAAGACCCTTGGCGTGGCCTTTCCCGAATGGCTGGTTCGGAATCTTTTTGACGCAATTCCCAAGGGAAAGCGCTATGCGCTTTTCCCGGGAAAACCGTTTCACACTTTTCCTGGAACTGCTCTATAGCGCAACCATGTCTCAGATTATCTACAAGATAACCCCGCAAGCGCCTTGGCGCGAGGCCGAAACGCATGGTCGCTTCACCGGCGCGCCGATCGATGTCGCCGATGGCTTCATCCATTTCTCAACGGCAGCACAGGTCAGGGAAACGGCGGCAAAGCACTTTGCCGGCCAGACGGACCTTCTGCTGGTCGCCATCGACGGCGCCGGCCTGGGCGCTGCGCTGAGATACGAGGTCTCGCGCGGCGGCGCGCTGTTTCCGCATCTTTATGGCCCGCTGGACCTCAAGGCCGTGCTGTGGGTCCGGCCACTGCCGCTTGGCGCCGATGGTGTGCACCAGTTCCCGGCACTGGAGGGGCAATGAGCGTGCTCGACCGGCTCGGCCAGAAGCTGCTGTTCGCCTTCGATCCGGAAACCGCGCATGGCATGTCGATTGCGGCGCTGCGATGCGGCCTGCCGGTCGGTGCGCGGACGACGCTCGACGCGCGGCTGAAGGTCAGCGTCTGCGGCCTCGATTTCCCCAATCCGATCGGCATGGCGGCCGGCTATGACAAGAACGCCGAGGTTCCGGACGCGTTGCTTGGCCTGGGCTTCGGTTTCGCCGAGGTCGGTACCATCACGCCGTTGCCGCAGGCCGGCAATCCGAAGCCGCGTATCTTCCGGCTGACTGCCGACGATGCGGTGATCAACCGATTGGGCTTCAACAATGAAGGCCATGCAGCGGCCGAAAAACGCCTTGCCGCACGCAAGGGGCGCTCCGGCATCGTCGGTGTCAACATCGGAGCCAACAAGGACAGCAGCGACCGCATCGGCGACTATGAGCGCGGTGTCGCCCGGTTTGCGCAATACGCCAGCTATCTCACCGTCAACATCTCCTCGCCCAACACGCCGGGCCTGCGCAACATGCAGGCGCGCGAGCAGCTTGGCGAACTCTTGTCGCGTGTCATGGCCGCGCGCGCCGCGGCAACGGCGCAGCCGCCGGTGTTCCTGAAGATCGCGCCGGACCTGGTCGAGGCAGAGC
>NZ_RZPQ01000154.1:0-9436 GCF_003999135.1 Mesorhizobium sp. M7A.F.Ca.CA.004.06.1.1
GCGCAGCGGCGCGGCCACCAGGTCGCCGACGCGCCGGCGCGGATTGAGCGACGCCGACGGGTCCTGGAAAACCATTTGCAGGCGGCGCCGCAGCGGCCTGAGTTCGGACAGCGACTTGGAGGTTATGTCGTTGCCTTCGAACAGAAGCTCGCCGTCCGATATGTCGTAGAGCCTCACCAGGCAACGCGCCAGCGTGGACTTGCCGCATCCGGATTCGCCGACCAGCCCGACCGTCTCGCCGCGCCACACGGTCAGGGAAACATTGTCGACCGCATGAACGGTTCGCTTGCCTTCGGCGGAGAAACGGCTGCCGATGGAAAAGCGCTTGCCCAGCGAACGCGTCTCGAGGATTGGGCGGTTCTTGTCGATCATCGGTCCGCTCATGCCTGTGCCACCCTGAAGCATGCCGCGGCATGGGTGCCGCTCCCGAGGTCGGGCTTGCCGGCCTGGCAGGGCTCGTAGTGAACCGGGCACCGCGGACCGAACGCACAGCCCTGCGGCAATCGCAGCATTGACGGCGGCGAACCGGGAATGGCCGGCAAGCGCCGTGGTTTTTCGCCGGTCAGCGGCGGGATCGAACCCAGCAGCGCGCGCGTATAGGGGTGTCGTGGATCGGAAAACAGTTCCATGCGACTGCCGCGCTCCACCACGCGGCCGGCATACATGACCATGACCCGGTCGGCGAGTTCGGAGACCACGCCCATGTCATGTGTGATGAAGACGACCGCCGACTTGTGCGTCGCGCGCAGCTTGCGCACCAGATCGAGAATGCCGGCCTGTACGGTGACGTCGAGCGCCGTGGTCGGTTCGTCAGCCACCAGAAGCGCCGGATTGCAGGACAAAGCCATTGCGATCACCGCCCGTTGACGCATGCCTCCGGACAGTTGGTGCGGGTAGCGCGACATCGCCTCGTGCGGGTTGGGAAAATTCACCTCGGCCAGCAGTTCCTCCACGCGCTCCATCGCCTTGGACTTGCTGATGTTGCGATGCGCGCGAATCTGTTCGGCGATCTGCCAGCCGATCGTGTAGACAGGCGTCAGCGCCGTCATCGGATCCTGGAAGATCATCGCGATCTCGTTGCCGCGCAGCCGCCTGAGCTCGCGCGCGGGCAGTCCCACGAGTTCGCGGCCTTTGTAGCGGATCGACCCTTCGATGGTGGCGTTGGGATCGGTGATGAGACCCATGACGGCCAGCAGCGACACGGTCTTGCCGGAACCGGACTCACCGACGACGCCGAGGATTTCGCTCTCCTTAAGGTCGAAGGAAACGCCATCGATGGCCCGCACCAGGCCATCATTTGTGCGGAAGGAAACTCTGAGGTCGCGCACCGACAGTATCATGATGTCCTCAGGCGCGGATCGAGAAGGATGTAGACGAAATCGACGACCGCATTGGCGATAACCACGAACATGGACGCATACATCACCGTCGCCATGATCATCGGCAGATCGAGATTCTGCAGAGCGTCATAAGTGAGCTTGCCGATGCCGTGCAGCCCGAACACCACCTCCGTCAGCAGGGCTGAGCCTCCGACCAGCGCACCGAAGTCCAGGCCGAACAGAGTGACGAATGCGATGAGCGACGTGCGCAAGGCATGGCGCAGCAGGATGCGGGTCTCCGACAGCCCCTTGGCCCGGGCCGTGCGGATATAGTCTTCCTGCAGGGATTCGATGATTGCCGCGCGCAGCACGCGCCCGTAAATACCGATATAGAGAATGGACAGTGTGATCCACGGAATGACCAGGGTCAGGAACCAGCCCTTCGGATCGTCGGAGAAATTCTTGTAGCCGAGCGGCGGCACCCAGGAGAACGCCCAGCTGTCGTGGTAGCGGCTCTGGGTGATCAGGTTCATCACCTCGCCCAGCCAGTAGACCGGCATGGAAATGCCGAGCAGCCCTAGCGCCATCAGCAGCTTGTCCAGCCAGCTGCCGCGCGTGGCGGCGGCGGCGATGCCGATGACGATGGAGACGACCACCCACAGGATCGCCGCTCCGAACACCAGCGAGAGCGTGACCGGGATCGAATCCATGACCGCCGGCACCACCTTCCAGCCACGATTGACGAAGGAGGTCAGATCGCCGGTGACGAAGATCTTCTCCATCATCGTCACATATTGCACGTAGAGCGGCCGGTCGAAGCCGAAGCTGTGGCGTACCGCCTCCAGCACTTCGGGCGATGCATTGCGGCCGGCGATGCGCGCAGCCGGGTCGGCGCCCGGCGTTGCGAAGAAAATCAAGAAAACGATGACCGAGATGCCGAACATCACGAACAGCATCTGGCCGAACCGGCGCAGGATTGCGTAGATCATCAGTCGCGCCCCAGCCGAACCTTGGAGCGCGGATCGAGCGCGTCGCGCAGGCCGTCGCCGAAGACATTGAGCGCCATGACGGAAACCGCGATCGCCAGGCCCGGCACCAGCGCCACCAATGGCCTGGTGTAAAGCAGCGCCTGTCCGTCCTGGATGATGGTGCCCCAGCTCGCGGCCGGCGGCTGCACGCCGATCGAAAGGAAGGAAAGGGCTGATTCGGTAAGCATGTTCAGCGCCATCATCAGCGGCACGAAGACGATTAGCGTGGTGGTGACGTTGGGCAGGATGTCGCGCCACAGGATGCGCCACCCCGGCACGCCCAGATTGATCGCGGCCAGCACGAACTCGCTCTTGCGCAGCGCCAGAACCTGCCCGCGTATTGGGCGGGCCACGTAGGGCACGTAGACGATGCCGATGATGATGACAGGCAGCCACAAACTGCCGGACTCGATCTGGATCGGTCCGATCGTGATGCCATGCGCGATGGTGACGATGGAGAGCGAAATCGCCAGCAGATAGATGGGGAACGCCCACAGTATGTCGAGGAAGCGCGACAGCACCGTGTCGGTGACGCCGCCGAAATAGCCGGCGATCAATCCCGCCGCCGTGCCCAGGATCAGGGTGAAGATGGTGGCTGCTCCGGAGATCAGCAACGAGCTCAGCCCGCCATAGAGCATCCTGGCCATGACATCGCGCCCCTGGCTGTCGGCGCCGAGGAAATAATTGCCCAGCCGCCAGGTCGGGCCGAGCGGTGTGTAACCAAGCCCTAGCCCTTCCGTCGACTGTTCCATCACCGGAACGTCGGCACCGTCGATCTGGACGACGGCGTCGAGCGTCGAGGCGAAGGGGTCCACGCCTGCCCATTTTGCATAAAGAGGCGCACTGAGGCAGGCAAGGACGATGAGGAGGAACACGGCCAGCGACGCCATGGCAGCCCTGTCCCTTGCCAGCTTCGCAAACGCGACGGCCCAGGGCCCTCGCGTCTTGCGCGGCGCGGCGACAGCTACGTTCGACACGGACGTGCCCCTCCGCGGTTCGTTACTGCACCCAGGCCATCACTGCACCCAGGATTGGGTGATCATCCAGTTGAACTGACGGTTGAACTTGAAATTGCCAAGACGTTTGCTGACAAAGTCAAGCCGCTTCGGCGTGAAGAGGCCGACGGCAGGTGCCTTGTCGGTGACCTGCCTGTCGATTTCAGCCCACATTTTGTCGGCGGCTTTCTGATCGGTGACGCCGAGGTCCAATGCCTTTTGCATCTTGGCGTCGATTTCCTTGTCGCAGAAGCCGGCGATGTTGATCGACGCGTCCGAACCTTCGCGGAAGGAGGCACAGCTGAACAGGATGTTCAGGAAGTCCGAAGCCGCCGGATAGTCCTTGTACCACTGGGTGACGGACATCTGCACCTTGTTGTTGGTGTTCTGGATGTAGGTGAACTGGATGTTCGACGAGATCGGCTTGACGTCGGCGACATAGCCGATGCTGGTCAGCACGCTCTGCAGATAGACGCCGATGGACCGCGAAATGGCGGTGTCCTCGACGATGATGGTCACCTTCTGACCCTTGGTGCCGGAGTCCTCGACGAACTGCTTTGCCTTGTCGAGGTCAGGGGCCGACCATTTGGCGCCCGGATTCTTGGTGAAGGGGCAATAGTCTTCATGGCCGGGGAAGTCCGGGGGCAGGACCTGACAGACCGGCGAGGCCAGCACCTTTCCGCCGAACAGCTTGACCAGCGTGTTGCGATCGATCGCATAGGCAACGGCCTGGCGGGCTTTTTCATTGTCGAAGGGTGCGAGACGGTTGTTCAGCGGCGCGTACCACCAAGCCGAAAGCGGTGAGATGTGCAGCTGGTCCATGGACTTGCTGCCCAGTTCGCCCAGGCGATCGCTGGGCAGAGCGTCGAACATCCAGTCCGCTTCGCCGTTCTGGATCGCGGTGACGGCTGCCTCTTCGGACAGGCCGAAATCATATTGGACGACATCCGGATAGCCGTCCGGCTGGGCTTCTTCGCTCCACTGCTTGAAATTTGGGTTGCGGGAAACCGTCATGCCCTTGTTCGGGTCGAAGGCGGAGATCATGTACGCGCCGGTGCTGGGAATGGGCTTGGAGCCCATGTCTTCGGCGGGCGTGTCCGCCGGCAGGACCACGGCATGCGGCAAGGCGAGCTTGTAGAGCAGCTCGGCATCCGGCTTGGTGATGTTGATGGTGATGGTGCCGGCCGCTTCGTCGCCGACAACGCCGCCTTCCAGCGTGCAGCTCTTGGTGTCGGCCAGGCATTTGTCGGCACCGACGATGCCGGCATAGAACGTGCCGGAGGTGGGTCCGGAAACCTTGAAGATGCGCTGGAAAGAAGCGACGACGTCCTTCACGCCAAGATCCTGGCCACTGGAGAACTTGATGCCCTTGCGCAGCTTGAAGGTGAAGGTCTTGCCGTCATTGCTGACCTGCGGCAACGCCTCGGCCAGATCGGGAACGATGGTGAAGCCGTCCATACCCTCGGCCTTGCGGAAGGCTACCAGGCCGTCATAGATCGGCTGGTACATCTGCCAGCCCTGGTCCGTGTAATTGATGTGCGGATCGAGCGTTCCGGCCGCGGAGCGGGCCAGCAGGCGGATGGTGCCGCCTCGGTGCTCCTTGAGATATTCGGCCTGTGCCGGGGCCAGCCATGTACCGGCCAGCAATGCCGCGGCTGTTGCCGCCAGAAGCAGTTTCTTCATGTCTTCATTCCCCTTTTCTTCAATTGTCGTTGTGGTCCAGGAAGTCTCCCACCACCCGCATGCACGCATCTTGCTCTTCGACATGCGGCATGTGGCTGGAATGCTCGAATATCTCCCAGCGAGACCCCTTGATGCCGTCCTTGTAGGGCTGCACGGTCGCGGGCGTGGCCTCGTCGTGACGTCCGGAGATGATCAGAGTAGGAACATCGATGGCCGGCAGACGGTCGACGATGCTCCAATTCTTCAGCGTTCCGATGACATGGAATTCGTTTGGCCCATTCATCAGATTATAGACGGTCGGATTGCGCACGACCTGGGCGAAACTTTCCGTGACTTCGGACGGGAAAGGCACGACCCGGCAGACATGCCGCTCGTAGAACACCATCGTCGCCGCCTGGTACGCCGCATCGCCCGTCGTGCCGGCCTGCTCGTGCCGGGTCAGTGTCTCCTGCACATCCGCGGGTAGGTCGGCACGCAACCGGTTGGCCTCTTCGACCCACAGTTTCATGGAAGCCGGCGAGTTGGCGATGGTCAGCGACTTCAGGCCCTGCGGCCGCGTCACGGCATATTCGGCGCCCAGCATGCCGCCCCAGCTCTGGCCGAGGACGTGGAAGCCCGTCCGAATGCCGAGATGGTCGACCAGGTTTTCAAGCTCGTCGATGAACAGCCCAGGTGTCCAGAAATCGGCGCCTTTCTCAGGCAGCAAGGTGGAATTGCCGCAGCCCAACTGGTCGTAGTGGATGACGGCGCGATCCCTTCGCGCAAGAAGCTTGTAGGCATCGACATAGTTGTGAGCGACGCCTGGGCCGCCATGCAGGATCACCACAGGCGCCTTTTCGCCACCGAGTTCGCCACTGACCCGATACCAGGTCTCGTAGGCGTCGAAAGCGGCCCGTCCTTCCATGCCTATGATCTCAGATGACATCCCAGTTCCCAGTGCGGTTGAAGGCATCTTGTATTTGTCCGTGACGGCAGGCGCCCTAACTCATGTTGCGGGTGACCTGCACCCACTCTTCCAGCATCTGCACGCCAAATGCCGTGGCGCCTTGCCTGCCCAGAGGCCGATCGGTGTCGGTCAGTTCCTTGCTGGCGATGTCGAGATGCACCCAGGGGCGGTCTTCCGTGAAGTGACGCAGGAAGGCCGCCGCATAGGGAGCGTCGCCGTCTTCCATGTCCTTGGCATGATGCCTGAGGTCCGCGAACGGCGATTGCAGACCCTCATCATAGGCCCGGTCGAGCGGCAGCCGCCAGAACCGCTCGCCGACCGTTTCTCCGGCCGCGATCATCTGTGAAGCGATGGCATCGTCGGTGCTGAATAGGCCTGCGAATATCGACCCCAGGCCACGCGTCACCGAATAGGTCAGCGTCGCCAGATCGACGATCACCGAAGGGTTGAAGCGCGTGGCTGCATAGTAGAGGCAGTCGGCCAGAAGCAGGCGTCCCTCCGCATCCGTGTCGAACACTTCCACTGTCTGTCCCGAGGCCGTGGTGATGATGTCGCGCGGTTTGAGCGCGGTGCCCGATGGCATGTTCTCGGCGATGCCGAGAACACCGACAACGTGTACCGGGCTGCCTTGCCGGGCGAGCGCGATCAGCAGGCCGACCACAGCCGCCGCTCCGCCCATGTCGGCTTTCATGTCGAACATCTGCGCTCCGCCCTTGATGCAGAGGCCTCCCGAATCGAAGCAGACGCCTTTGCCGACGAAAGCGAGTGGTTGGGCGGGAGCACCCTTGCCGCGGTAGCGCAGGACAGCGACCCGTGGCGGACGCGCCGAGCCCGACCCAACGGCGAGGAGCGCGTTCATGCCGAGCTCCTTCAGTTGCGCGGCATCGAGCATTTCGATGTCGATGCCGGCTTCACGCAGCGGCTCCAGATGATCATGGAAATTGTCGGGGTGGAGATGGTTTGGCGGCAGGTTGACCAAGGTGCGTGCATATTCGACGCCGTCGGCGATTGCATTGATCCGCGTCAGCGCCGCGGTCAGATCCGTGCCGCCGGCTCCGACCAGTTTCACCCGCAAGGTTCGATCCGCCCCCGCGCCTTGCCGCCGGTTGCGCATGTCGAAACGATAGCGGCGCAGCCGCATGCCAAGCGCGACACGCGCCAGGATTTCGGCGCCGGATAGTTCAATGCCAGCGATGGGGTCCAGGACCAGAGTGGCCGCGCATTCCCCCTTGCCTTCCAGATGTGCGGCAAGCAGACCGCCGGCGCGCGCCAACGAGAGGGTGGTTACGGCTTCGGCTTTGCCCAAGGCCAGGACGACCACACGCTTGGTCGATACTGTTTGCGGGGCGATGAGATCGATGCAGGTGCCGGATTCGGCCAAGGCGGCCGGGTCGGAGCAAGCACGTGACACGATCCCGCTCATCTCAGCGTCCAGAGCCGCTGCCCGGGGACCAAAGCTTGGTTGGGCAGTTTGCAAAATCACGACGACGGAGGTTTCCGCGGAAATCTCGTCCGCAGCTTCGAAGACCGGCGCTGGCGATTGAGGCATAGGCTGGCGCTCTCTCCAATTGCGGCGATACCGAGCAAAGCTTCGCTCTCCACCGGTGAGACTGGTCAAGCCGGTCTCAGCCGTCGATGGTATAGTGCCGGTCCCCAAACAGTCGCTTTCTTGAGACGACTTAATTGCTCTTGTCTTCTGGGTATCCCCTAAGGGGGCAGGCGATCAAACGCGAATTCTGCCCATGTCGATTGACAAAAACTCAACTGACAATTCATGATCGGCCAATGGCCCTTCCCTCACTCAATGGCATGCGCGCTTTCGAGGCTGCCGCTCGCCTCGGCAGCGTCAAGGACGCGGCGGAAGAACTGCATCTGACACCCTCGGCTGTCAGTCGCCACATCCGCGCGCTTGAACAAAATCTTGGCCAGGACCTGTTCGAACGCGGTTTTCGCCAGATAACGCCAACCATCAGGGGCTCCTTCTATGCGCGCAGCCTCTCGGAGGCGTTCGAAGCCATCTGGCGCGCCACCGATGACGTCAGCCTCTCGGACGGCTCGCGCCACGGCAAGATCCAACGGGTCCGGGTCTTGTGCGTGCCCACCGTTCTGAACCTTTGGCTGGCGGACCGGTTGCCGAACTTTCGCCGGTTGCATCCGTCGGTGGATTTGGAGATCTCCACTTCAGGCAAGCGCGCCAACTTCGATTTGGCCATTGTCGACGAGTTCGTCTACAAGGCCGGCCCGGCTTTGACGCTGCTGATCCCGCTGCTTTTGACCCCGGTCTGTGCGCCTTCGCTTTTGGAGGGGCCTGTGCCGCTGCGATCGCCGGCCGATCTGGTCAATCATCATCTGATCCATGAATGCGAAACCATGAGATGGAAGCGTTGGCTGGAGCAGGAAGGCGTTCTGGAAACGACGCCAAAATCCAGCACAACACTGGATGATTGTACGCTCATCATGCGCGAAGCGATCAATGGCGCCGGAATAGCGCTTGCGGACACGATAATGGCGCAAGATTTTCTGCAGCAAGGCAAACTGGTCGCGCCGTTCCATGTCCGCCACACCTATCCGGCCGGCATTTACCTGCATCAGCGTCGCAGCATCGGCAACAAACCAGGCACCGGCCTGTTTCAGGATTGGCTGCTCGCTGAAGTCGCGGACCACAAGCAGGTGATGGCCATCGCTTAGGGCCCCCTACCGAAGATGTCGGCAGCCACCGCTTCACATTGGAATCCCAGCGTCGAACTTCGAATCATCCGTGCCGGGTTCAGCGATGACCCACCATCGCCTTGCATCGATAATCGCAGTTCTCATTGAATATCTTTAAGGCCAAAGCCGGCAAATAGGTTGCTTGTCGGTTCCCCTGCGGCAGGCTTAACCTGCACGCGGTCAACGCGTGAGGGCGCGTGCTGCAAAAGGGGAACATTGCCATGACGATACAGGGTGCTTCACCTGATCTGTACAACGAGGATCTGGCTCCGGCCAAAGTTCGAAACTGGGGACCATTCTCGATCTTCAACGTCTGGACGTCGGACGTCCACAGCCTTTGGGGCTACTATCTGGCCGCTAGCCTGTTTCTGTTCTGCGGCGGCTTCGTCAACTTCATCATCGCCATCGGTATCGGCTCGCTGATCATCTATGTGCTGATGAATATGGTCGGCTATGCCGGAGTGAAGACGGGCGTGCCCTACCCCGTGCTTGCCCGCGCCTCTTTCGGCATCTGGGGTGCGAACATACCGGCACTGGTGCGCGCCATCGTCGCCTGTTTCTGGTACGGCGCGCAGACGGCCGCCGCCTCGGGCGCGATCGTGGCGCTGCTGATCCGAACGCAATGGTTCGCCGATTTCAACGCCAGCACGCATTTCCTCGGCCATACCGGCCTGGAGGTGATCTGCTTCGTGGTCATCTGGGGGCTGCAACTGCTGATCATCCAGAACGGCATGGAAACGGTGCGCCGCTTCCAGG
>NZ_RZPQ01000155.1:0-3213 GCF_003999135.1 Mesorhizobium sp. M7A.F.Ca.CA.004.06.1.1
GGATGCGGCCGTCTTCGCTGGTGTAGCCCGCACCGAAGGCGAACGCGCCTGCGTCCCGCCACAAGCCACCGCCCGCCGCCACGCTCAGCTTTCCGGGCCGGTCGTCATAGCGCAGCGAGGCGGCCGCAAGGCCTATTGCGGCCGCCTGCCGCGCCTCGTCGCGGATGCCGCTGATGTCCGAATTGAGCTGGCTGAGCTTCTGGTCGGTATAGTCGTTGGCCTGTTGCAAGGTCGTGACCGCCACCTTGTCGGTGTAGTCGTTGGACGTATCGATAGCGTAGGCTACGCGGTTGTCCGTATAGCTCTTGCCCGCGGTCAGGCCCTGGTTCATCTGGTCGACGTTGACCGCATCGGTCCCTTTGACGCCGGGGCCGACATTGGAGATGACGACCGGCGCGTTGACGTCGCCGCCCTGCAACGTGATGGTGTTCGACTTGACGCCGCCCGGGGCGTCATAGGTCACCGCGTTCTCGGTAAGGTTTCCGACGCCGGCTTTCAGATCCTCGATCGCCGTATTGGTGGCGTAGAGCTGCGAGCCGTTGATCGCATCGGTGCTGTCGGAAGACACGCGGCCGGCAGCGACATTGGTGATCGTCCGCTCGGCGCCGGCGTCGCCGACGCTGACGGTTCCGGTTGGAGTCGTTCCGGCATAAGTGTAGGTCTTGCCGTTGATGACGGTGCTGGAGGTCCCGACGGCGGTCTGCGTCACCGAACCGGAACCGAGCGCCACATCGTTGGCATTGTTGGCCTGCGCGCCCTGGCCGAGCGCGACGGCGCCTTGCCCAGCGGCCGTCGAGCCATGTCCCGCGGCCAGGCTGTCGGTGCCGCTCGCCACGCTCTCCGGTCCGATCGCAACGGCGTTGGTGCCGCCGGCGATGCTGTCGGCCAGCGTCGAGTTGGCGTGGAAATACTTGATGCCGCCGCCATTGCTGATGCTGGTCAGCGCATTGTCGACGGCCGTGAAGCCGTCATAGACGGTGGAATAATTGTTGCCCTGGATGTTGTAGGTCGGGCCGGTGATCGAGCCGTCGGGATTGACGGTCGTGCCGCCGCCGAACAGGTTGCTGACGTTTTGCGTCACGCCGCGCAACTGCGAAACGTTGACGCCGTCGGTGTCGGCAGAGCCCGCCGCGACATTGGTGAGCTTGCGTTCGGCACCGGCAGAGCCGATCGACACCTCGCCGACCGACGTTTGCGGACCGGCGAGCGCAAAGGCCGTGTAGCCTGCCTGCGCGCCGACCGTGGTGATGGACTGCGCACCGAGCGCCACGCTGTTGATGAAGGTGCTCTGGGCGCCGGCGCCGAGCGCCACCGACTGGATGCCGGACGCCAGCGAATTGGTGCCGAGCGCCAGCCCATCGGCCAGCATCACATGGGCGCCCTGGCCGATCGCTGTGCCGCCGGGTGCTGTCTGGTCGACAATGGCGCCATTGCCGATGCCGATGCCGTTGTCGCCGTTGACGACCGTGGTCGGACCGACCGCGACCGACTCTGCCCCGACCGCCAGCGAGTCGACCGCCGCCGAATTGGCATGGAAATACTTGGTCGAGGTGACCGATACGGCAGCTATGGCGCCGGCGAGTTGGCGCACCGTCACCGCGTCCTGGTCCTGGGTGCCGTCGGCCACATTGGTGATCTGCCGGTACGAGGTGGCATCGCCCACCGAAACGGCGCCGAGCAGCGTCTTGTCGGTTGTGTTGTACTGGATGAAGTTGGATGGGCCGGCGGGCAATTGCCCGGTAGTCGGAGCGATCGCACGATCGGAAACCGAACCCGAACCGAGCGCCACGCCGCCGTCGATGCTGGCATTGCTGTCGCGGCCGAGCGCCAGCGCGCTGTCGCCGGTCGCGGTCGCCTGGTAGCCGACGGCGGTGGAGCCGACCCCTTGTGCGAAGGAATCGGTTTGCGCCAGCCCGGCCTCGTTGGTGCGGGCGTAGCGGATGCCCTCGCCATTGGCGTCGGTATAGGCGGTCGAGGTATCGCCGGCGATGTTGTTGATCGTGTTGCCGAGATCGGTCACGGAACCGCCAATGGTGCTGAGCGTGGTGCCGATGGCGTCGACGGCCTGGTTGGTGGCGGCGAGCTGCGAGCCGTTGATGGCGTCGGTCGACGTCGAACTGATCCGCCCCGCGGCGACATTGGTGATGGTGCGTTCCGCACCGACCGCGCCGACGCTGACCGTCGAAGTCGGAGTGGTACCCTGGAAAGCGTAGGTCGTGCCGTTGATCACGGTGCTCGGCGTGCCGACGGCGACGTCGGTGACACTGCCCGAGCCGAGCGCCACGTCGCCTGCGTTGCCAGCGGTCGAGTTTGCACCCAGCGCGAGCGCATTCGCGGCGCTGGCATTCGCTTGCATGCCGAGAGCGGTCGCCTGGAGGCCGGTAGCAAAGGCGTTCTGGCCGATCGCGGTGCTGGAGGTCGCCGTGGCGTTGGCATTCGCGCCGATGGCGGTGCTGTATTGGCCAGAGGCGTTGGAAATGTATCCCATCGCCGTTGCGTCGAGCGCCGATGCGACGGCGCCGCTGCCGAAGGCCGACGCATTGGCGTCGGATGCACTCGAATTGACACCGGCCGCGATGGCGTTCGTCCCCGTTGCGGTCGCGACGGGTCCGATCGCAACGGAGTCCGTGCCCGTCGCCGAGGAGTCCGCCGCCGTCGAGTTGGCATGGAAATACTTGATGCCGCCGCCGACATTGATGTTGTTGACGACGGCGCCGATGGCATCGACGGCCTGGTTGGTGGCGGCGAGCTGCGAGCCGTTGATGGCGTCGGTCGACGTCGAACTGATCCGACCCGCGGCGACATTGGTGATGGTGCGTTCCGCGCCGGGCGCGCCGATGCTGACCGTCGAGGTCGGGTTGGTGCCCTGGAAGGCATAGGTCGTGCCATTGACCACCCCACTGGCCGTTCCGACCGCCGTGGTGGTCACCGAGCCCGAGCCGAGCGCCACGTCGCCGGAGCTTGCCGCCGCCGTCGCGCCATCGCCAAATGCGATATTCCCGGCGAGGCCGGCGGCACCTGCCGTGGAGCCGTTGCCCAACGCCACTGAGCCTTGGCCGATCGCCTTGTTGTTGTTGCCGATGGCGACGGCACCGTTGGCCGCGTTGGCCGCGGTGGCGGTCGCCGTGCCGTCGCTGTTGGCGATGTTGTTTGCGCCGCCGGTGAAGGCGCCGGTGCCGCTGGCGAAGCTCGGATCGCCGATGGCAACCGCGC
>NZ_RZPQ01000155.1:3223-9433 GCF_003999135.1 Mesorhizobium sp. M7A.F.Ca.CA.004.06.1.1
CTCCATAAGCGACGTTGCCCGCACCGATGGCGACAGCCTTGCCCCCGCTTGCGTTTGCGTTGGTGCCGATGGCGACGGCGTCGACGGAGTTCGCAGTGGCCTGGAGACCGACCGCGATGGCGTTGGCTGCGGACGCCGTCACGTCCGTGCCGATGCCGATGGCGCTCTGTGCGCTGGCGCCTGCTCCAAAGGTGCGCGAGCCGACATAGATGGCGTTCAACCCGGACGCGCTCGCCGAAACGCCGACAGCGACGGCATTGGTGCCGCTGGATGCGGCGCCGATGCCAAGCGCTGTGCTGGCAATCCCGCTGGCGTTGGCGCTGACGCCGGCGGCGAGGGAATTGTCTCCCGTCGCATTCGCTCCAGACCCGAATGAGGAGGCGTTTGTGCCGCTGGCAACGGCCGTGTTGCCAACCGCTGTGCTGGCGGCGCTGCTCGCATTTGCGGTCGTGCCGATGGCGATGGAATCGTTGCCCACGGCGGTGGCCAAACGGCCGCCGGCGAACCCACGGTCGCCGCTGGCAGTGGCGTTCCCGAGGGCTGTGGAATTCGCTCCCGAAGCAACGGAGAAGGTGCCGAGGGCGGCGGAGCCGGCTCCCGTGGCCTGGGTGCTGGCGCCGATCGCGACCGCGTTGGTGTTGGTTGCGGCCGCACCGGCCCCCAGCGCCATCGAGGCCGCGCTCGAGGCCGCCGCGTTCTTGCCTAAAGCCACCGCGTTTCCTGCAGATGAAACGGATTGGCGTCCTATCGCAATGCTGTCGACCTGAGATGCCCTGACGTCCGTGCCGATGGCGATGGCGCTCTCTTCAAGGGCGCCCATTCCCGCAACAGTTCGGTTGCCAAGATTGACGGCGTTGATCGCCGTTGCGGTCGCCTGGAAGCCGATGGCGATGGCATTCTGGTTGCTTGCGACGGCGCTATTGCCTTGGGCAAGCGAATCCAGCCCGGACGCTGTTGCACCAAACCCGAGCGCGGTGGCGCGCAGTCCGGTCGCCCGGGTAACATAGCCGATCGCCGTCGAGTTCGTTCCGTCCGCACGCGCGTTCAGGCCAAAGGCGGCCGCGCCTGCGGCTGCAACCGAGTTGACGCCAATGGAGCTTGCTCCATCCGCAGTAGCTTGGGCGTTCCCGCCTAACGCGAGGGCGTTGACGCCGGTTGCCTTCGCAAAGACACCTATGCCTATGGAGTTGAGGCCATTGACACTCATCGAATAGCCGATGGCGATCGAAGCATCGCCCGTTGCGCTGTTGGAGGTGCCCAATGCCACGCTGTTCGCGCCATTCGCCTGGGTGCCGTTACCGATGGCGACGGCGTTGCCGGCTGTCGCGGTTCCGCCGCCGGCCTGATATTGCGCCTGAGCCGGCGTCGCAGCCATGCCGATCGCGAAGGCGCCCAGCATCGCGGCCGCCGCCCCCGACATCCCGCCGACGCCCAAAGTTCCCAGCCCCAGGCGCTTGCGCCCCATGCCGAGCGCACGATGCGCCATCCGTAGCACAGCCATCAGGCGGCGGCGAACCGAGCGGGAACTGACATCGGCCCCCGCGATCCAGTGCCCGGCGAAATGCGCCGCGCGACGCTGAACAAGAAGCGAGCCGTTCGAAATCTGGTTGTCGGTCATGGTTCCCTCTCCGCTGGCCGGCACGAAATGTCTGACAATTCCGTTCCACCGCAGGAAGACATGATTCCTGCCCGCGGTATTTCACGAAATTGCTGCCTTGTGAGAAAAGATCGGAGCAAACCTGCAGAGGTTAACGGCTTGTTACCTTAGCCAATGCTTTAAAACCAAGAAATAAAGCAACGACCTAAGCGCCACCTCATCTAACCTTGGCGTTAAGCTTGCCCACCCGCAGCTGCAGCGGCGTCACCTGGCGGTATTTCTTCATCACGGTGGTAAAATGGCTCTGGCTTGAAAATCCGCAGGAATGCGCGATGTCGGCGATCGTCATGCGGCTGTCGGCAAGCAGTCTTTCAGCCAAATCCAGCCGCAGCTCGAGGACATACTGGTGCGGCGGCACCCCGAACGTCCTCGAGAAAGCCCGCATGAAGTGGTACGGCGAAAGCTCGCAAACAGCGGCCATTTCGGCAAGCGCCAGCTTGCGGGTAAAGTTCTTGTCCAGAAATTCCTGCACGCGGCGTGTGCTGCGGACCGAAAGCCCGCCTTTCGCGTTGAGCGTCGGCCGTCGCAGATTGGTTCCGGAAGCCGGTCCGGGGAAACCATCATCACCCGGCATTTTTCGGCCTCCTGACACGTCCCAGATGAGGTTCAACCGGAGGCCTTCCTCCTCGTTCCCCCGAAAAACAATTCGTGATTGATCGAAGCCGGCCGGCATCGCCATTCATCGGATCGTTCCGGCCGGACGGCGAACGATGAATGTCTGCGAGACGGGATCGCGGACGGAGGGTATGACACTCCCCCGCGCGGTGGCCCTCCTGGGCCCGGCGCTTTCAGGAATTATGTCCAGGACAAATCGAGCTGTCCGTTCTCGATTGACGCCCCGGGAAACGCCGCTTTCCCGAGCATCGTCCGTATTTTTCATTGCCTGGCCTCAGCCGCTTGTCCGCCGCCTGAAATCCCCCTTAGCCCGACCCGGATCCAACGTAACGCACATGGCGCGGAGTGTGAATAACATCCGTACGCAAAGAAAAAATTTTGTTCGGGATAAGAAGACGGACCAGTCAACAAGGCAAGGACTGGACCATTTCGGAACCTTCGCCGGCGCATAGGCTGACGGAGCATCAAACGAAAAACCCGCCTGTTCGGCGGGTCACTGGCGCAAATCAGCACCATGCACAAATTTATACCTTAGCTGAGGTCACCGAGTCAAGAAAAAATTCCTATCGTGAAAGCTGCCAGCGCAAAAGTGCCAACACCGAGCCCGCTGCCGCGAGGCCTCTGGTTGGCCTGAGTTCGGAGCCCTGCTTCAGGTCTGGGTAATTCGACCAATTCAGCAGCCCTTCAAGGCAATGTAGAGCTACCCGATCGGCTGCCGGTCATTGCAGATCGTCGCGACGATTCTCGTACAAATCCCATGTAAGTTCCACAAACCCCAGAAGAACGTCCTCCTCGCTCCACCCGGCAGCGACCGCTGCCTGAACGATCTCACGGACGAGAGGCAGCAATTGGCGTTGGCATTCTGCCGACGTGTCGGCAACTGCGTCATCGCCGGGAGGTCCATCGAAGTTGAATTTCATCATTCAGCGCCCCCCTCGCCATCAATCAAAGTGTTTATATAACTAAATTCATTCCTCCTGATATACAATAGAGGTGGTACCAAAGCATAAGAGGCTTCGGTGGGCCTGGGAAGAACAGGACGATGCCAGGCTTTATGCTTCCCCTGGGTCAGGTTTGTCCTTCTGACAGGATCTATCGGGGTGCTTCAACCCATCGATCTCTGCGGCCGGTCGAACTCTTCAGCCAGGGCCGCATGCCACCATCCACCGAATGCACGGCACGAGCGGCTGCATTGCCTTCTGCAACCGCTCGCTGGATAGTCTCGGCATGTTGGCGACCCTGGCGACTCACTGGCCGCAAATTCTGGCGATCATCTCCGTGGTGATGGCGACGGTCGGCATCGTCCATGCCGTCATGACCAAGGAAGATGTCCGCGCCGCCACCGGCTGGGTCGGCGTGATGGTGCTGTCCCCGATCCTCGGCGTGCTGATCTATGCCGTCGCCGGCATCAACCGCATTCGCCGCGCCACGATCACCGCCCAGCGCCCGTTTGCCGATGGCGCGATGTCCGCCAAGCACGAGCGCGACGTCGCTGTCGAAGAGGCCCTGATCGTCGAGCGCTACGGGCAACGATTCACGGGCTTGCGGACATTGGGCGACAGGGTGGCGCGGCGCGCGCTCAATCCTGGAAATGCAATCGATGTGCTGGAGACCGGCGACGAGGCCTATGCCGCCATGTGCGCGGCCATCGATGGTGCCGAGCGCAGCGTCCTGCTCGAGACCTATATTTTCGACAATGACGCCGTCGGCCTGCTCTTCGTCCAGGCGCTTGCCGGCGCCGTCCACCGCGGCGTCACCGTCCGCGTGCTGATCGATGCCGTCGGCGCCCGCTACTCGGTGCCGAGCATCCTGGGGCATTTGCGCGAGGCCAACATCCCCGCCGATGTCTTCAACGGCAACATCGTCATGGGCCTGCGCCTGCCCTACGCCAATCTGAGGACCCACCGGAAGATCCTGGTGGTCGACGGCATCGCCGCCTTCACCGGGGGCATGAACATCCGAAAAGGCTTCTCCGCCGAATTCGCCGGCTCCAACAGCGCCAGGGACACGCATTTCCGGGTGACCGGTCCGATCGTCGCCGACCTCTTTTCGGTCGCCGCCGAGGACTGGCGCTTCGCCACCAACGAGGCGCTGAAAGGCGACGCCTGGCGCATCGCCCCGCTGGCGCCGTCGCCAGGCGCACCGATGATGGTGCGGGCGGTCGCTTCCGGCCCGGATGCCAGCAACGAGACCAACCACAAGCTGCTGATCGGTGCATTCTCGGTCGCCCGCAAGTCTATACGCGTGATGTCGCCCTATTTCCTGCCGGATCGGGAACTGATCAGCGCGCTGATCACCGCCGGCAGGCGCGGGGTCGAAATCGACATCGTGGTGCCGGCGGTGAACAATCTTTTCCTCGTCGACCGCGCGATGATGGCGCAGTTCGATCAGGTGCTCAAACACTATTGCCGTGTCTGGCGCACCGAGGGACCGTTCGACCATTCGAAGCTGCTTTCGATCGACGGCGTGTGGGCCTATGTCGGCTCTTCCAATCTAGACGCCCGATCGCTGCGGCTGAATTTCGAGATCGACCTGGAGGTGCTCGATGCCGGCTTTGCCAGCGAGATCGAGGCGCGGATCGGGTCGGCGATCGCCTCCGCCGTGCCGGTGACGCTGGAAGCTTTGCGAGCCCGGCCGTTTCTTATCAGGCTGTTCGACCGGGTATTGTGGCTCGGTTCACCCTATCTCTAAGGCGGAGGTGCGCTTGAGGAACTCGTCCGTCATGGAACATACGCGGAAATTGCCTATTTTCACTGTATCCGGCTTCTGAATTGATGCCAGCGAGGACGAGCAGCACAGAGATGCACAGAATTGGACGCAGCCTCCCGGCAAGCATGCTTCTGTCCCTTCGTGACCGCCGGATGCAGAAAGCGAATGCCGCCGCACTCAAGACGACAGCCACCACCGGCACGCTGGTTGCCTCCTACAATGTCCACAAATGCATCGGCGTCGACAGGAAATTCGACCCGGAACGGACCATCCGCGTCATCCGCGAAATCGATCCGGATCTCATCGCGCTGCAGGAAGCCGACAATCGCTTCGGCGACCGTAATGGGCTTCTCGACCTGCCCCGGCTCGAACGGGAAACCGGCCTGGTTCCGGTGCCGATTTCGGCCACAGGCAAGGGCCATGGCTGGCATGGCAACGTCTTGCTGTTCAAGAAGGGCGTCGTTCGCGACGTGCACCAGATCAAGCTTCCGGGACTGGAGCCGCGCGGCGCGGTGGTGGCGGAGATCGACCTCGATGGAAGCCAGACGCTGCGCATCATCGCCGCCCATCTCGGCCTGCTGCGCCGCTCGCGCTCCCAGCAGGCGCGCGTCGTGCTCGACCTGATGAACAGCCCGGACGAAAGACCGACCTTGCTGCTCGGCGACCTCAACGAATGGCGGCTTGGCAACCGCTCCGCTCTCAACACGCTGCATGCAACGTTCGGCCCGCAGCCGCCGGCGGTCCCCACCTTCCCGTCGAACCTGCCGCTGCTGGCGCTCGACCGGATCATGGCCAACAGGCACGGCATGATTGCCGCCATTAACGCGCATGACACGCCGCTTTCGCGCGTTGCCTCCGACCACCTGCCGCTGACGGCCTTCGTACGCCTGGAGCGTATCTCCGATAACGCCTTGATTTCTCCGGTGTCGCAAAGCGTGTAGATTTACGCTGGAACGCCCTGGCATGATCAGCTGACGAAATAGCGCTGCCACTCGAAGTCGGTGATGTGCGACGCCTGCCAGGCGTCGAATGCCGCCTGCTCGGCTCGCCGGCTCTCGGCATAATTGTCGCGAAAGGCCTCACCAAACGCATCCGCGCAGAAATCCGATGCGGCGAAGGCCTCGATCGAAGAATTGAGCGTACGCGGCAGTTTCGGCTTGTCGAGATTGGCCAGGTTCGACGTCACCGGCGCTTCGAGCGGCAGATCTTTCTCGATGCCCTCGCAGCCA